>JANOFW010000063.1:0-18645 GCA_031413835.1 Planctomycetia bacterium | reverse complement strand
AGTTCCAGCAGCAGTCCTGCGCCCGGCTGCTCGCTGTCCTTCCCCTTGGAAACCCTGCGCAGCCTGATGGGCATGCCCGGGGCCAGCTGGCCGCGATCGCCGAAGCGCGCGCTGAGCTGCTGCTGGGCTTCGAGGTCGTGGCGCACCAGGCCCAGGCTGGAGTTCGCCATCCAGCCCAGCACGGCGAAGCCCACCAGCATGATGGCCAGGGTGATGATGGTGGCGGGGCGCATGCGGCTCCCCCCATCATCGGCCAGGGACCCCCAGCTGGTCGAGCAGGCCCACGAGAAGACCTATCGGAAGCCCAACGACCGTGTCCGTCTGCCCTTCGACCAGGCGGGCGAAGGCCTGGCCTCCCCCCTGGAGGGCGTAGGCCCCGGCCTTGTCCAGAGGCTCCCCAGTGGCCACGTAGGCCCGGATGGCCTCCAGGGCGAGCGGCTGGAAGGCCACCCGGGCCTGGGCCACGCCGCTGAGCACCCGTCCGTCGAGGGCCACGGCCACGCCGGTGGCCACCAGGTGCTCGCGTCCGGCGAGCGCGGCCAGCATCTCCGCGGCTTGGGCGGCGTCGGCGGGCGTGCCCAGCAGACGTTCCCCCAGCGCCACCACGGTGTCGGCGGTGATCACGACCCGACCCGGCGCGCGCGCCGCCGCCACGCGAGCCTTGCGCTCGGCCAGGGCGAGCGCAACCTGCTCGGGCCTGAGCCCCGGGGGCGGCGTCTCGTCCACATCGGGCGCGGGGCCCACCTCGAAGGCGATGCCGGCCGCGCGCAGCAGCGCGCTGCGCCGCGGCGAGCGGCTGGCCAGCAGGGGCAGGGGCTGGGGCACGCGGGCGCCAACGGGCGCTGCGCTCACGAGCGCTTCTTGGCCCCCGCGGCCTTCTTTGCGGCAGCCTTGCGAGCGGCCTCCTTCTTGGCCTTCTCGGCCTTCTCCCTCTCGGCCTTGGCCTTCGCCTTCTCGGCCTTGTCCTTCTCAGCCTTGGCCTTCGCCAGCTTCGCCTGCTCGGCCTTGACCTTGGCGGCGGCTTCCCGCTTGGCCTTCTCGAGGGCCTCCTTCGCGGCCCTCTCGGCGGCCTTCCTGGCCAGGGCGGCCGCCTTGGCGGCCTCCTCCCGCTTGCGCTTGGCCTCCAGGACCTGCGCCCGCTCGGCCAGCTTCTTGGCCAGCGCGGCCTTGACGGCCTCGTCCTTCTTGCGCTTGCGCTCGGCCTCGATGGCCCTCTTCTTGTCCGCGGCCTCGCGCTTCTTCTGCAGGCTGGCCTCGACCCTCAAGCGCTTGGCCTCCTCGATGGCGCGGCGCTTCTCCTCGGCCTTGCGGCGCACCTCCGCGATCTTGGCGGCGCGTTCACGCTCGCCCAGCTCCTTGGCCCGGCACTCCACCAGCAGCTTGCAGAAGGGGTGCTTGATGTCGAAGTCGTGCTCGAAGAGGCGCGCGCTCGCCCCCGTGACCCAGGCGAAGTGCGCCCGCTCGCCGGGCTTGATGAGCCGCTCCACGGCCAAGCGCACCCGCGCCGGCGTCGCGGCGCGCGGCAGCAGCCCCAGCCGATCGAGCAGCCGGTGCTCGAGCGGCCCCAAGGCGAGGTGCTTCTCGCCCACGGCCAGCTGGAAGACCAACGCGGCCGGGCCGCCGGCGGTGTTGGGCAGCCGGGTGGCGAAGTGCCTCAGGTCCTCGGGCTCGCGGCCCCGGAGCGGCTCGAGGTCCAGGCCGTGGGTGGTGTCGTAGACGTCCTGCAGGGCCATGCGCAGGTCCCAGGCCGCCTGAGGCAGGCGCTCGACCGGCACGAAGGGCTCGAGCGCCGTGCGGATCTCGCCCGTCCCGCTCACGCGCACCTCGTTGAAGTCGAGGTAGGCGGCAGAGAGCGCCCGCAGCGCTTCCTTGGCCTTGCCCACGCCGGCGTGCAGCGCCAGCACGCCCACCAGCAGCTGGTCGAGCAGCGGGTCGTCGGCGCGCTCGAGGTGGATCGGCTTGCCGTGGAGGTCGTCGAGCACCTCCAGCACCTCCGCGAGGTTGGGCTTCTTGCCCGTGGGGCGCGGGAACATGGGGGTCTGGAGTCCCGACGACGTGCTCACGTGGCATCCCTCGCTTGACGGACCGGCGAGACCGGACGCCCGCACCCCGTCCTCGGGCGCGGCCGGAACTCGAGGCAGGGTCGTACGCAACGGGCGCGCGTCACTTGGCGGGCTTGGGCTTGGACGTGGGCTTGGGCGTGGCGGCCCCGCCGGCGGCCTGCCGGATCGCAGCCTTGCGCGAACGGTTGTTGGGCTTGTTGGTCTTGCGCAGGGCCAGCTTGACGCCGGCCTTGTTCAGGAAGGTGCGCACACGCGGGCTGACCTCGGCCCCCTGGCCGTACCAGTGCAGGATGCGCTCGATCTCGAGCTTCACCTTGCCGGCGGGGTCCTTGACCTGCGGGTCGTAGGTACCCAGGAGCTCGATCGCCGGGCCGTCGCGACGGCTGCGCTTGGGGTAGACGCCGACGCGGAAGTGCGAGCGGTTGGTGCGCCCGAGGCGCGAGAGGCGGATCACGATGGACATGGTGCGTACGGTTCCTGGGGGGAAGGCGGATCTGGGGGGGAGGGGGAAGGGAGAGCGGGAGCCTCAGTTGCGTGAGGACGTCCCACCCGAGGGGGCGCCCGGGGAGGACGGCGGGTCGAACCACCCGCGCATGTCCGTGCCCCGCTTGCGCAGGTCCTTGAGCTGCTTGTTCTTCTGACGGTCGAACACGCCGGCCGCCATGCGCTGCATGAAGCCGCCCTGCTTCATGGCGCGCATCTGGGTCTGCATCTGCTTGTGGGCCTTGACCACCTCGCCGATCACGTTCGTGCTCGTGCCCGAGCCGCGCGCCACGCGGTTGCGCCGCTGGCCGTGCAGCAGACCCGGGTCGCGGCGCTCGGCGGGCGTCATGGAGGCGATCGCCGCGCACCAGCGCGAGAGCTGCCGGTCGTCGAGCTGCGAGAGCTGGTCCTGCGACAGGCCCTGGCCTCCGGGGAGCTTCTTCAAGATCTCGCGCATGGGCCCCATGCGCTGGATCTGCTCGAGGGTGCCGCGCAGGTCGTCGAGGGTGAAGGTGTCCTTGAAGAGCTTCTCCGCCGCCTCCTGGGCCTGCGCCTGATCGACCTTTTCCTGGGCGTCCTCGACCAGGCCCACCACGTCGCCCAGGCCCAGGATGCGCTGCGCCATGCGGGCCGGATCGAAGGCCTCGAGCTGCTCGAGCTTCTCGCCCACGCCCACGAAGCGCACCGGCTGCCCCGTGACCTCGCGCACGGCGAGCACGGCGCCGCCGCGCGAGTCGCCGTCGGCCTTGGTCAGCACGAAGCCGGTGACGTTGAGGCGCTGGTGGAACTCCTGCGCGCTGCGCACGGCATCCTGGCCGAGCATCGCGTCCACCACCAGCCAGGTCTCGTGCGGCTGGATCTTGTCCCTGATGTCGGTGAGCTCGTCCATCAGCTCGCTGTCGATGTGCAGGCGCCCGGCGGTGTCGAGCAGCACCACGTCGCAGCCCAGCTCGACGGCCTTGTCCACGCCGCGACGGCAGATCTTGGGGGGACGACCGCCCTCCTCGGCGTAGACCGGCAGGTCGAGCTGGCGGCCGAGCACCTTGAGCTGCTCGATGGCCGCGGGGCGCTGCACGTCGGCGGCCACCAGCAGGGGACGCTTGCCTTCCTTCTTGCGCAGGTGGCGCGCGATCTTGCCGCAGGTGGTGGTCTTGCCCGTGCCCTGCAGGCCCACCAGCATGATCACGGTGGGCCCGCGATCGCTCCAGCGGATGCGCGGCGTGGGGTTCGCCGAGCCGGCGCCGCCCAAGAGCGCCTCGAGCTCCTGCTGCACGATGCCCACGAAGTGCTGCGCCGGCGAGACGCCCTTGAGCGTCTCGACGCCCAGGGCCTTGGCGCGCACGCGCGCCACGAAGCCGTCCACGACCTGCAGGTTGACGTCGGCCTCGAGCAGCGCCGTGCGCACCTCCTGGATGCCCTCCTCGATGTTCTTCTCGGTCAGGCGCGCGTTGCGCGAGAGCCCCGAGAAGAGCCGGGTGAAGCGCCTGGCCAGGTCGTCGAACACGCTTGAGGGGTCCACTCCGCGAGGGCCGGCCGGCCGCGGCCCGGGAAGGGCCGAACCGGGGGCGAACGAGGCATTGAACCACCCCCCCAGGGCCCCTCTAGGAATGCCCCAGGGGCCCTGCAGGCCGGGGCGACGGAGGATGGCCCGGACGACGCCGGTTGCCCCCGCGCGGCAGGCTCTAGGAGTCCGGTGCCGCCGAGCGATCGGGATTGACCCGGCGGATGCGCGCGCCCAAGGCGGCCAGCTTCTCCTCGATGCGCTCGTAGCCGCGGTCGATGTGGTAGACGCGATCGACCTCCGTCGAGCCGCGGGCCGCCAGCCCGGCCAGCACCAACGCCGCCGAGGCGCGCAGGTCGGAGGCCATCACCGGGCAGCCCGAGAGGTGGTCCACGCCCTCGACGATGGCCGTGGGCCCCTCCTTGCGGATCTTGGCGCCCATGCGCTGCAGCTCGGCCACGTGGATGAAGCGCTCGGGGTAGATCTTCTCGGTCACGAAGGAGTTGCCGTCGGCCACGGTCAGGAGCGCCATGAGCTGGGCCTGCAGGTCGGTGGGGAAGCCGGGGTAGGGCAGGGTGACGACGTCCACCGGCCGGGGCCGGTCGTAGCCCTGGACGGTGAGCGCCCCCCCCGCCCCCCGCAGCACGCGCACCCCCATGCGTTCGAGCAGGGCGAGCGGCGCCGAGAGGTGGCGCGGCTCGGCGCCCAGCACGGTCACCTTGCCGTAGGTGATCGCGCCAGCGGCCAGCAGTGTGCCCGCCTCGATGCGGTCGGGAATGACGCGGTAGCGGGCGCCCGTCAAACGCTCGACGCCCGTCACCGTGAGCGTCGGCCCTCCGATGCCCTCGATCTTCGCGCCCAGGGCCGTCAGGAAGCGGCACAGGTCCTGCACCTCGGGTTCGCAGGCGGCGCTCTGGATGATCGTGGTGCCGCGCGCCAGCACGGCGGCGCAGAGCACGTTGCCGGTGCCGGTCACGGTGGGACCGTAGGGACCGCCGAGGTAGATCTCGCGGTCGCCGCCGATGCCGCGGCCGTCGCCCAGGATGTAGCCGGCCTCCACGCGCAGGTCGGCGCCCAGGGCCGAGAGCCCGGCCACGTGCAGGTCCACGGGCCGGGGGCCGATCACGCAGCCCCCCGGGAAGGAGACCTCCGCGCGGCGCCGCCGGCCCAGCAAGGGCCCGAGCACGCAGATCGAGGCGCGCATGGTCTTGACCAGCTCGTAGGGCGCGCGGCAGGGGGCCTCGTCGACCACCTCGGTCTCAACCGTGCCGTCGGCGGAGCGCTCGGCCCTGACGCCCAAGGTGCGCAGGATGCGCAGCATCGTGTCGATGTCGCGCAGGGCCGGGACGCCCTCGATGCGGCAGGGCCCGTCGGCCAGCAGCGTCGCGGCCAGGATGGGCAGCGCGCTGTTCTTGGCGCCCGAGACGCGCACCTCGCCCGTCAGCGGCACGCCGCCCTCGATGAGGAACCGATCCATGGGCGCTACCTTCCGACAGGGCACCGACGCTGCCCGCGTTCCCCCCGGGCCTGGGGATCGGACGGGCCGGCCCGCGGCCTGAGCAAAGAGTCCACGGCCTGGGCCGTGCGCCGGGCGGGGGCGGGGGCGGCCCCCGACTAGGGGCTTCGCGGCCGGAGGGTATGCTCCGGGATTGCCCACCGTCTGAGGGAGTCGTCCATGGCAGCCACCACCGCCCCGGTCACCGACGCCGCCGCGTTCCTCGACAGCCTCTCCTTCGGAAGCGAGGAGCTGCGTTCCGCCAAGGAGGCCGCACGCAGCTCGAAGGACTTCCGCCGCGCCCTCGAGACCACGCTGCGCGCCCTGCCCGAGTCGGCGGGCGGCAGCGCTTCGCTCAAGCGCGCGACGGCGCTCTACCTGCTCTCGCGCCCCGAGGCGGCGGGACCCGAGGTGGCCTGCGCCCCCGAGACGCCGCAGACCGCGCTGGTCCGCGGCCGCGTCGCGCTGGAGAACGGCGACCCGGCGCAGGCGGCGGCGGCCTTCGCGGTCCTGATCGGCACCGACCTCGGCGGACCGAGCCTGCTGAGCGACCTCGCCACGGCCGCCGCGCTCTCGGGCGACAGCGGCATGGCCCACAAGGCGGCGTCGCGGCTGCCGCAGAGCGCCGACGGGCTCTACGCCGAGGGCATCGCGCTGGAGAGCGAGGGCGAGTACGAGGAGGCCAAGGCCAAGTACGAGCAGGCCCTCGCCAAGGACGCCAACCACCCGCGCGCCCTCTTCCGGCTCGCGCTGCGCCTCGACCTTGAGGGCCGCGACGAGAAGGCGCTCGAGCTCTACCGCCGGCTGACGGCCCTGACCCACGCGCCGGTGAACGCGCTCCTGAACGCAGCCCTGCTGCTCGAGGACACGGCCAAGTTCGCCGAGGCCGAGACCTGCTACCAGCGGGTGCTCAAGGTCGATCCCTCCCACGTGCGCGCGCGCATCGGGCTGCGCGACTGCCGCGCGTCGCAGACGATGTTCTTCGACGAGGACAGCGAGCGCCGCGAAGACCGCCGCAACCAGATCCTGCGCACGCCCATCAGCGAGTTCGAGCTCTCGGTGCGTTCGCGCAACTGCCTGGCGAAGATGAACATCGAGTCGCTGGGCGACCTGGTGAAGAAGTCCGAGCAGGAGCTGCTCGCCTACAAGAACTTCGGCGAGACCTCGCTGCAGGAGATCAAGGACATCCTGGCCCAGAAGGGGTTGCGCCTGGGCATGCAAGTCGAGGACGACGAGCCGCTCTACGTGGCCGACAAGGCCGAGGCCGACGCGCAATTCAACCAGCTCTTCGGGGGCGCCGACGAGGACGCCGACGAGGACGACGACGCGCCCATCGCCGCCGACGATCCGCGCGGGGCCTCGATCGACGCGCTCGACCTCTCGATCCGCTCGCGGCGCTGCATGGAGACGCTCGAGATCCGGACGGTGGCCGAGCTCACCGAGCGCAGCGAGCAGGAGCTGATGGCCTCGAAGAACTTCGGCCTGACCTCGCTCAACGAGATCCGCAAGAAGCTCGAGGAGCGGGGCCTCTCGCTGAAGAAGAAGTAGAGCCGGCCCTCACTCCAAAGGATTGACGAACAGCACCGCGGGCTTCTTCTTGTTCTCGTCGTAGAGCTGGAGCCAAGCGTCGAAATCGCCTTCCTTGCGGCCCGTGAGCTCGTTGAGCGCAGGCGCGGCCAGCGGCCCCATCTCGTCCCAGCGCGGCGACTTGCTCAATACGCCCGAGGAGCTGCGGCTGGGCTTGGCGTTGCGCAGTGCCTGGATCAGCTCGCTCAGGATTGTGACGCGCTGCTTGGAGCGCTCGTAGCCGGACAACGCGGTGAGCGCGGCGGCGCTCGCCTTCACGTCCTTGGCCTTCTGGACCAGGGCCAGGAGCGGGCTCACCGCGCCCTCGGGGTGCAGCGCCTTCAAGGCCTCGACGGCGCGCAGCTCGGCTGGGGTGGAGACCTCGGCCTTGGCGTCGGGGAGCGCCCCCTTGAGGCCGCCCTTCCAGGCCGCCTCGCCGTCCTTCGTGGCCACGAAGGCCTGGATGGCGGCCATCTGCACGCCCTCGTCCTTGGCCTTGAGCCCGTGCCCGACGGCGGAGGCCAGGGCCTTCTTGTTGGCCTCGTCGCAGGCCTCCCACAGCCCCCCCACCTCGCCCAGGGCGGCCGTCCAGGCAGCGTTGTCGCGCGCGGCCTTGGCGGCCTCGAGCTTGGCGATCAAGGCCTGGGCCGGCGTCGGTGCCGGGTCCATGTCCTCGGCGCGGACGAACCCGTGCGAGGCGACGAGCAGCAGCACGCTGGCGAGGAGCACGCGGGCGGAGATCATGGGCTGGCCCTCCTGGTGGCCTCGACGCTACCCCCCTTCCGCGCGAGAGGCCAGCCTGCGGGGCAACGTTGCCAGGGTGCAGGTCCCCCACGCTGGAGACCGGGGCACGCTCAGCCCCGAAGCGCCCGGCGCACCAGCTCCGCCACGGGGAGCCCCTGGGCCTGAGGCCCCAGGGCGGCCAGACGCCGCTCGGCCTCGGCCCGTTCCAGGCCCAGGGACTCGAGGGCGCGGAGCGCATCGCCCGCCGGTCCCTTGGGGGCGGCCACGGCGCCCCCCACGCCCCCCGGACCGCCAGCAGCCCAGCGATCCTTCAAGTCGAGCAGCACGCGCTCGGCCGTCTTCCTGCCCACGCCCTTCACGCGTGTGAGCACGGCAGGGTCGCCCTCGCCGACGGCCTGGATGAGCGCCTCGGGACCCAGGCCCGAGAGCAGCGTGAGCGCTAGGGCGGGCCCGACGCTGCTCACGCGCAACAGGTCGCGGAACGTCTCGCGCTCGCGCGCGCTGGCGAAGCCGAAGAGGCGCCACTCGTCTTCGCGCACGGTGAGGTGCAGCAGCAGGCGCGCCTCGCGGCCCACCTCGGGCAGGGTGTCGAAGGTGGAGAGCGGCACCTGGACCAGATAGCCCAGCCCGCCGGCCTCGATCACCACCCGCGTCGGCTCGCGGGCTGCCACGCGTCCCTGGATCGAGTCGAACACGGGGAGAGTATACTCCGCCGCCCCCACCCTCTCGGGAGCCTCTGGTTGCCATGGCCGAGCGTGCTTGCGTCTCCGACCTGGCCCAACGCGTGGGCGCCGAGGTCCTGCTTGAGGGCTGGGTGCTGCACCGCCGCGCGGCGGGCAAGCTGGTCTTCGTCGAGCTGCGCGACGGCAGCGGCGTGGTGCAGGTGGTGGTCAAGGCCGGCCAGGTGCCCGAGGCCGACCTCCAGGCCGCCGCCGAGGCCACGCAGGAGAGCACCATCGCGGTCGTGGGCACGGTGCGCGCCGACGCGCGCCAGGCGGGCGGCGTCGAGCTGACGGCCCGCTCCTTCACCGTCCTGGCCGCCTGCCAGGGCGAGTACCCCCTGGGCAAGAAGGACCACGGCATCGCCTTCCTGATGGACCAGCGGCACCTCTGGCTGCGCAGCAGCCGGCCGCGGGCCACGCTGCGCATCCGGGCCGAGATCGAGCACGCCTGCCGCGAGCACTTGAACGCCCAGGGCTTCACCGCCGTGGACGCGCCCATCTTCAACGGCGCCGCGGCCGAGGGCACGGCCACGCTGTTCCCCGTGGAGTACTTCGAGCAGAAGGTCTACCTCTCCCAGACGGGCCAGCTCTACATGGAGGCCGCCGCCCAGGCCCTGGGCAAGGTCTACTGCTTCGGCCCCACCTTCCGCGCCGAGAAGAGCAAGACGCGCCGCCACCTGACCGAGTTCTGGATGCTCGAGCCCGAGGCGGCCTTCTGGCACCTGGACGACGTCATGGGCCTCATGGAGGGCCTCATCGGCCACGTTCTCACGCGCGTGCTCGAGCGCCGCCGCGAGGAGCTCAAGACGCTCGAGCGCGATGTGACGAAGCTCGAGGCGGCGCGGCCCCCCTTCCCGCGCGTGTCCTACGACGAGGCCCTCAAGCGCCTCGAGGGCACGCCCGCCGCCATCCCCTGGGGCGAGGACTTCGGCGCCCCGCAGGAGGACGCGCTCTCCGCGCAGTTCGGCAAGCCTGTGCTCGTGCACCGCTTCCCCACCAGGATCAAGGCCTTCTACATGCAGCGCGACCCCGCGCGCCCCGAGGTGGTCCTGGGCTGCGACCTGGTCGCGCCAGAGGGCTACGGCGAGATCATCGGCGGCGGCGGCGAGCGCTGTCCGGACCTCGCCGCGCTCGAACAGCGCATCGCCGAGGAGAAGCTCCCCCAGGCCGCCTACGAGTGGTACCTCGACCTCAGGCGCTACGGGGCCTGCCCGAGCGCCGGCTTCGGCATGGGCCTCGAGCGCGTGGTGGCCTGGATCTGCGGCCTCGACCACGTGCGCGAAGCCGCCCCTTTCGCGCGAACCATGGGGCGCGTCTATCCGTGATCCTAGTGCAGTCCTAGTCTGCCCTCCCAGCGCTCGGCCGGCGCGCTGGGCTGGGGGCGCTCAGGCCCCTTCGTCGTCGGCAGGTAGGCGGATTGCAGAAAGGCTGCCTACGATGCGCTCCTCCTCAGCGGCCTTCCGCACCCCAGCCAGCGCCCCGGTGTGCCCCAGGACGGGCTCGTAAGGCCAGCCCACAACTCGCTCGCCCCCAAAGTCGGAGCCCCCTTGCCCTCCCCGCCCGCCCCCCCGCTGCTCACGCCGGAGCAGGCCCGCGCCCGGATCGAGGCCCTGGAGGCGGCCGTCGCCGAGACCTTCCTCGGGCAGCGCCAAGCGCTGCGCGAGACGGTGCTCTGCCTGCTGGCGGGCGGCCACGCCCTGCTCGAGGGCCCCCCAGGCGTGGGCAAGACCCTGCTGGTGCGCGCCCTGGCGGCGGCCACCGACCTGAGCTTCGCGCGGGTGCAGTTCACGCCCGATCTGCTGCCCGCGGACGTGACCGGCACCCACGTGCTGCTCGACGGGCCCGAGGGACGTCGTTTCGTGTTCCAGCGCGGTCCGCTGTTCGGCAACCTGGTGCTGGCCGACGAGATCAACCGCGCCACGCCGCGCACCCAGTCGGCCCTGCTCGAGGCCATGGCCGAGCAGGCTGTGAGCGCGGGCACGGAGCGCATCGCGCTGCCCGATCCCTTCTGCGTGCTGGCCACCCAGAACCCGATCGAGATGGAGGGCACCTTCCCGCTTCCCGAGGCCCAGCTCGATCGCTTCCTCTTCAAGATCCAGGTGAGCGCCCCCGACGAGGCGGCCTTGGTGACGGTCTTCCAGCGCACGGACCGACCCCAGGCGCGCCTGCCTGCGGCCGTGCTGCGCGCGGGCGAGACCCAGGCGTTGCAGGCGGCCGCCCGTGCCGTCCTGCTGCCGGAGCCGCTCGCCCGGCAGGTGGCGCGCATCGTGCGCGCCACCGATCCGGCGGGGCCCGCCGCTACCGACAGCGCCCGGCGCAACCTGAGGCTGGGCGCCAGCCCGCGCGCGGGCGAGGCCATCTGCCGTGCAGCCCGTGCCGCCGCGCTGGCCGCGGGCCGCGCCCATGTCGCCCTCGCCGACATCGCCCTGGCGGTCAAGCCCGCCCTGCGCCACCGCCTGCTGCCGTCCTTCGAGGCCGAGGCCCGCGGGCTCACCGGCGACGCGCTGGTGCGCGACGTGCTCCACGACCTGCCGGAGCTCCCCGTGGAGGTCTCACGGGTGCTCGCCGCCATCGACCGCGAGGCGTGAAACGAAGAAGGCCGCGGGGAGCGCCCCGCGGCCTTCGGTGAGCAAGGCGAATTGTCGTGCGGCTACTGCGTCGCCGGAGCGGAGACGCGCCGCAGACCCTGGATGGGGATCGGGCTGTAGAAGTCACGGTTGCCGTTGAGCATGTTCACGACCGTGATCTGGGAGGCCCCCGACGCGCAGATGTAGAGCCGCTGGGCGACGGTCTCGGCGCCGTCGATCAACTGGAGGACCACCGCATCCTGCTCCGCGCCGTTGTAGTGGCACGAGGGCGTGGTGTCGTGGAAGCAGTCGTTGAACCCGTCGAAGGCCACGCCGATGCAGGGGTTGAGCCATGCGGCGCGGTGGCACACGCTGGTGGGGTTGGCGCCCACCGCCGTGAACGTGTTGAGCACGCGCGGCAGGTTGTTGGCGCCCGTCTGCAGGCCCAGCGTCGTGACGCGGTTGGCCTGACCGCCGGACTCGGCGACCACGAAGAACACGTTGAACGCGCCGGGGCTGAGCGTCTCGTCCAGGCCCGAGGGACCGTCGAAGCCGGGCAGGTTGCCCACGATGTCGTCGGGGCGGCCCGGGGTCTGGGTGCCGGTGGTGCAGCCGGGGCCGGCCACGTAGTAGGTCACCTTGCCCAGGCCCGAGCCCTCGCCTGCCTGGGCGATGGCGGCGAACAGGATGGGGTTGAGGCCGAAGCAGGGCGTCATCACCACGTCGGTGGGCGCGGCGTTGGCGCCCAGGTTGATGCGCTTGCTCTCGGCGGCGGCCCCCAGGTTGTAAGGCACGATGGCGCCGTCGGTGCGCTCAACCCACATCACCAGCGGGGTCGAGGGGCCGTTGGTGTTGCCGCCGTCGCGGTTCCAGTCGGCCACCGTCAAGCCGCCGGAGGAGTCGGAGATGGTGATGGCCGCGGGCGTGTTGCCCGTGGGCAGCACGCGCTGGATGAAGATCGGGCCGTTCAAGAACGCCGTGCCCGGGGTGATGTTGCCGAAGTCGAAGAAGGTCACCGTGTTGGCCGAGCTGTTCGTCACCGCCAGCACGTTGGCGCCGTCGGGACTGAACTGGCCGGCGAGGCCGCCCGGCGAGGGCGTGTTGATCAGCGCCACGGGCAGCGAGGTGCGCGTGTTGATGATCACGACCTGGCTCGACTCGGACGACATCACGTAGATATAGCTGTGGCACAACCCCGCCGAGGTGCGCTGGTCGTAGACGATCTCGGTGGGCGTGAAGCCGGGGATGTTCTGGTTGGTCGAGACCGTGTCGGTGTATTGCGGGATCACGTTGCGCGGGACACCCAGCGGGAACACCTGGCCGAAGAACTGGTCGGCGAGGCCGGGCTGGTTGACCACGTCGAGGGCGCCCACGCGGTCGATGGCCGACCACCAGATCGAGTACTCGGGGAAGGGGTTCTGCGGCACGTCGGGCGGGGCGACCGTGAAGAAGGTGAAGACGTAGCTGGCCTCGAGGTCGTTGCCCGAAAGATCCTCGACGGGCGAGCCGTTGGCGCCGCCGTCGGAGCCCACGATGGTCACCTGGATCGAGCTCTGGAACGGCAGGCCGCCCGAGACCACGTCGGGACGCCAGACGACCTCGTGGCCGTTGCTGGGCAGGGTGTCGTTGTCCACCTCGCTCTTGAGCTTGGGGAAGCCGGGCGAGACGGGCAGCTGGAACCCGCCCTGGCCGGCCTTGAGCACCTGGAAGTTGTTCTCGTTCACGCTCGTCGCGCGGATCTGCTCGTTGAACTCGCAGATGATGTCCGGCGAGGTGGGGCCGAAGATGTTCGTCCGCACGTCGGCGATCTCACCCGCGCCCACGCCCGTCGGGGGGGCGGGCGGCGGCACACCGGCGCCCACGCCGATCTGCTGATCGCCGGGGGTCGTGTTCACGACGAGCGGCGCGATGGCGTCGATGCCGATCGTGATGGTGTGGAAGACGGGGGCGGGGAAGAGCGGGTCGCCTTCGGTGCTCGTGACGTTGCTGCTCAGGCGGATCGTGTACTGGCCGTTGGGCAGCGGCCCGGGCAGGTTGCCCAAGCCCTGGGCCGTATAGGCGCGGGGCGTGAGGACGATGCGCGTGGCGCTGACCTGGATCTCGCCGATCTCGAGGACCGTGTTGCCCACCCCGGGGGTGTACTTCGTCACCAGCAGGGCTGCGTGGTCGAGCGGGTCGGCAGGGTCGTTGCTCAGCACGCTCTGGGGGTCGAGGATGGTGCTCTCGTGGAAGTAGATCACCAGCCGGCCGAAGGGCCCGTAGGAGGTGGAGTTGGGGCTGTTCGCCGGGACCTTGAGCCCGGTGGCGTTGTCACGCCACTCCAGCTGGGCCAGGGAGGGGTCGGCCGAGTTGGTGAGCAGGAAGCCATCCGACTCGGTCGGGTTCTGCGTCAGGGCGGAGGTCGCGAAGTTGATCGGGCTCAGGTTCGGCGAGAACCAGCGCACCACGGGACGCTCGATGTGCTCCGAGGAGCCGCCGCCGCCGCAGCCGGGGGCCGAGGCGAGCAGGGCGAGCCCCAGGCTAGCGACGAGCACCCGCGCCGACCCGGACTTCGATCCCGACTTCGACCCAGACCGGCTCGACGGGAACTCCGGGGTGCAAGTGCCTGAGACGCGGCTTCCAGCGACACGGCTTCGAACGACCATGCGAAACTCCTGTCCGGCCCGACGGCCGGGTCTGGCTGTACTCCGCCCCGCGGTTGCGGGGACGGCTTGTGCCAACGTGGCGTTATAGGAACGCGCCTCGATGGCCGCAAGCCTCGGTGGGTTCAAGAACTTCGGACCGAACAGGGACTTGCGTCCCCGCACACCCCGACCCACACCTCTGACCTTGGAACGCCTCTCCGGGAAGGAATCCCGAGGAGGCGCACTGAGGGGCCCGGCGAGGGGCCTGGCGCAGGTCTTGGCAGGTATCTGATCGCAAGCACCATGCCATCGTCTGGCCCAACAAGAACGTCATAAGTATATAATTTTAAAATACTTATGGCATGATGCCATCATCGGTACGTCGAGATGGACCAGCGGTGTGCGGTTCTGCAACACTCGGAATGGCCCAAGGCCCGGGACGTTCGGCCCGACGTTAGCATCGTGCACCTCACACCCATGCCCCCTCCCCGCCTCCTGCTTCTGATCCTTGGTCTGCTCCTGGGCACGTCGTCCCAGTCGCTGCGGGCCGAGGACCCCCAGTGCCAGACCCTGCTCGCCCAGGCGCAGGAGATGCTGTCCGAGGCCGAGGCGCAAACCCTGCGCGGGCAAGAGGCCAAGGCCGAGGGCGTGGCGCGCCGGGCCCTGCCCCTGGTGGACCGGGCTTTCGGCCTCTGCCCCGACAGCCGGGATGCGGCCGGCCTGGGGGTGCTGCTGGCCACCTTCGCGCGCGAGATCGAGCGCGGAGAGCTGTGGCTGGCCCGCTACCAGGAGCTCACGCCCTACGGCGAGCGCGACCCCCAGCTGCATTACTTCCGAGCTGTCGTGGAGGTGCGCCTGATCTCGCGGCCCGATCTGGCGGTTCGCTCGCTCGAACGCATGCAGGCGCTCGCGCCGACGCTGCACACGGGCCAACGAGACACGCTCTACTACGAAGCGCTGATGCTCCGGGGGACGGCGCTGAGGGCCGAGGGGCGCTACCCCGAGGCCCTGCGCCTGTTCCAGTCCGCCGAGCGCGTGGCGCAGCGCGCGGGCAAGACGGCGCGCGAGCGCCGCGCACGCGCGATGGTGGGCATCACCTACGACATGGACGCACGCCACAAGGAGGCCGCGCAGGTCTTCCGCCAGCTGCACGAGGAGGACCCCACCAGCCCGGTATGGCCCTATCAGCTGGGGCTCTCCCTCGCGCAGCTCCTCGACTACGAGGGCGCGATCAAGGCCTACCGGATCTCGATCGAGCGCCAGCAGGGCTACCACGACTCCCCCGCCGTGCTCGACGAGCTGCTCCGCACCCGCCTGCGCCTGGGAAACTGCCTGCGCCTGAGCGCCGGCAGGATGAGCCCGGAGGCCCCCCAGCGCGAGGAGCTGCTCGTCGAGGCCCTGGCCCAGCTCACCCGCTACCGCGAGCTGCGCCCGAACGACCCGCTGGGCCCCCTGTGGACTGGCGTCCTCTACTACGAGGAGCGCAACCAGCCCCTGATCGCCCTGGGATGGTTCGAAAAGGCCTTCGCCCTCGACCCCGAGTGCGAGACGACGCTCGAGTACCTGATCCAGGGCCACAACCGCGCCGGGGGGCCGGTGCCGCCGGACGCCCCCGAGCCCAGCGAGGCGGAGCTACAGGCGTGGCGCGCCAAGGGGGAGGCCTGGCGCAAGGACAAGACCGAGAACGCCGACCGGCGCAAGAAGCTGCTCGACGCGCGCGTGCGGGCCACGGGCGACCAGTCCGGCGGCTGCCTCTAAGGTAGCGATCGCGGGGCTGTTACGCGGCCGTACGCCGCGCTGGGCTGGGGGCGCGCGGGCCACCGCGTCGTCCTGATGTAGGAAGACTACACGGCGTCCTCCGCGGCGGCCCTCCGCACCCCAGCCAGCGCGGCGGTTGGTTGGGGATGGCTCCTCGAGCCCCGTTGGGCCTCGCAACGCCGTAACGGCCGCGACCTGTCTCGCCCAATACGGAGGCACTGCCAGCGACCTGGGTCGGCCAACGCACCGGCCGTGCGGCGGGTCACGGCGGGCCGGCTCCCCCTCGTGCGGCGCGTGGAGTGGGTCGGGACCTCCGGTAGGCTGGCAGCCATGCGCGCCGACATCGTCCTGCAGGAAGACACCACGACCCGCTACCTGCGCTGGGAGATCGTCTTCGAGGGACGCGAGGTGCAGCGCTTGAAGGCGCTGGGCGGTCCGCTGCTGCTCAAGATCCCCGCCACGAACTATGTGGACGACGCCGGCAAGCACTACGAGGCCATCGAGGTCGAGGTGCCCATCTACCCGCACCCTGGCAAGCGCAACCAGGCGCAGGCGAAGTTCACCTCGTTCGAGTCACGGCGCGACTTCCTGGAGCGCCTGCAGCAGGCCGTGATCGGCACCGCGGCCGAGTTCGTGGCCGAGGCCGCCCCTGGCTCGCTGTCCTTCGAGGGGCACGTGATCGCGCGCTGAGCGTGGCTTCGCTTCACCGGGCGCGCCGCTGACCGGCGCGCAGTGCCAGCCAGCCCACGAAGCCGGCCTGCAGGGCGAAGGAGGCCCACAGGGCGATCTGCAGGGCACGCACCTGGGCGCGGCGCTCGGCGTGTCGCTCGGCGTCGTTCCACAGGCGCTGCGCGCGCGTCCAGGCGGCGATCTCGATCCCCGTGCCCTCGGGCTGCCCGCCGGGAGCCTCAGCGCCGGCGAGCTCGGCCGGGGTCCAGGTCTGCTCGATCGAAACGAGGTCGCCGCGCGAGGAGCGCGTCAGAACCAACCCCACGCCCATGTGCAGCAAGCCCATCGCAGCTGCCACGAGCAGGGCGAGAGGCCACGGCGAGCGCGGAGCAGGCGCGGCAGCGGTGGAGGGGGAGTCGGTCATGGGCGCTCCCCGGGCCGCTGCGCCCGCAGCTCAGCGCGCCAAGGCCGTGACCTGCCGCAGGATTTCCTCAGGCACGGGGAAGGCACCCGTCTCGAGCTTGGAGTACAGGCGCTTGCCGTCCACGTAGACCTCAAAGCACCCGCCCTTGCCGGGCTCGAGCTCGAGCGACTTGACGCCTTGCTTGAGCTCCCCGAGCAAAAGGGCCGCCAGACCGACGGCCTTGGGCTCGTAGTTTCACACCGAGCAGTACTGGATGCGGACCTTCATGAGGCCTCCTCAGACGCGGGAATCCTACCCGCTCGACGCGCCGGCCTGCCGCGGGTTGCAGGGTGGCCGGTCGCAGAGGTAGGTTCTGCGGTCATGCACGCCGCCCAGGCCCTCGCGCTCCCCTCCGGTCGGCCGCTCACCGCCACCGAGCGCAACTGGCTCAGGGCCTTCTGGATCGTCGTCGCCAGCGGCGTCCTCTTCTGGGGCCTGCACCTGCTCGAGGTGGCCGCTGGGCGCACGCTGCGCGAGGAGGCCTTCGTCTACCACCCGGCCGAGACCCCCATGCGCATGGTGGGCCTGGCGCACTTCCTGGTGGCGATCCTCTTCATGACCACCTCGCGCGCCATGCAGCGCGCCAGTTCCTGGGCCTGGCTGGCGGGCCTGGCCGTGCTCGGGATCGTGCTCTGCCGGCTCTTCGCCGACGCCGGCGGCGTGAAAGCGGCCATCCCCAAGGCGCTCTTCTTCACCTACTTCCTGCTGCACGAGTTCCGCGACCAGGCCTTCTTCTACGAGGCCAACGGCGACCTCCGGAGCGGCCCGGACGCCACGCAGACGCGCCGCGACCTGCTGGGCCTGCCGCTCCTGGCCCTGGGCCTGATCCTGGGCGTCTTCTTCGTGGGCGCGGGTCTGCGCATCGGCGGCGCGCGCCGCTACACCGACGAGCTGCTGGGCTGGGCCCCCGCCGGGCTGATCCCGCTGCTGGGCCTCGTGCCGCTGACGCTGGTGGGGCTCTTCTTCCTGCGGTGGCGCGCGCGCATTGAGCGCCGCCACGCGGGTGGCCTGCGGGCCTTCCTCGCCACCCACCGTCCCATGCTCCTCGTCTACGGCGGCATCCTGCTGGTGCTGCTCTTCGACATCCTGGTCAACCGCCGCGCCTACGCCATCGTGACGCTGCACGTGGCGGCCTGGTACGTCTTCGTGCTCGCCGGCTTCGCGCGCCGCCCGGCGCCGAGCCCGGCCCCCGCGGCCCCCTCCTGGCGCTGGATGCGCAGCACCCGCCCAGGCTTCAACCTGCTGCACCTCGGCCTGCTCGCACTGGTCATCGCCGCCGCCCTCGTCTGGGCCTACGGTTTCAGGAACGACGCCGCGCTCAGCGCCATGAACGTCGTCTTGAGCAAGGACGCCTTCCCCTACTGGACGATCATGCACGTGACGCTCTCGTGGATGCCGCGCTGAGCCGCAGCGCACGCGCCGGCATCTCGGGCGAGGAGGCAGGACGAGGAAGGAGGGCGAGGAGGGAGTCGAACCCTCAGGTGGGCTTGCACCCCGGGGCTTTTAAGACCCCTGCGTCTGCCGTTGCGCCACTCGCCCGCGTGCGGCCGCCCGCACTCTACCTGCTCGCGCGCGCCGCCTCCCTGCTCGCGCCAGCGCCTGCCTGCTTGCGCCGCCGCGGCCCTCGCTCCGCGCTTGCCAGCCTCGCGCTCCTGGGGTCGAATGTCGCCTCGCGTTGGTGCCGTGGCCGAATGGCTAGGCAACGGATTGCAAATCCGTGTATCCCGGTTCAATTCCGGGCGGCACCTCCATCTCCCCCCGTCCGGCTCCTAAATCACCGTTCGTGATCCTGGGACAGCGGCGACCCGCCCGGCGAGTCCATCCGCCTGACGCTTCCACGCGGCCCTGATGCAGCCCGGAAACCAAGCCTCGCGGGCCGGCACGCTGGACAGGGTGCGGAGGGCCGCCGCGGAGGACGCCGTGTAGTCTGTCTACATCAGGACGACGCGGTGGCCCGAGCGCCCCCGGCCCAGCGCGCCGCCCGTGATGT
>JANOFW010000062.1:0-3030 GCA_031413835.1 Planctomycetia bacterium | reverse complement strand
CGAGCGCGTGCGCCGTGCCGTCCTGCGGCGCAAGCGCGCTCGCGGCCACGAGGAACCCCAGCAGATGGGTGCCGCAGTCGCCCACGATCACGCGCGCCGGCGTCACGTTCCAGAAGGCGAAGCCCAGCACGGCGCCGGCGGCCGCGCCGAAGAGCGCGCCCCCACCCGGCCCCGCGCCCTGGGCTGCCGCGAAGGCGAGCATCACGGCGGTGGTCGCCGCCGTGATCAGATCGATGCCGTCGATGAAGTTGACCACCGTGACCACGGCCACGATCCACAACACGCTCATCAGGGGCGTAAGCGCGCCGAAGTGGAGCGCCCCGAAACCGCCCAGGCCCTCTCCCCCCCAGCGCAGCCCCAGCCCGACCGCCAGCGCGGCCAGCGCCACCTGCGCGGCCAGCTTGGCGCGTGCCGGCAACCGCCGACGGTCGTCCCACAGCCCCAGCAGCGCGAAGCCCGTGGCCGGCAGCGCGTAGGCAAAGAGGCCGTCCAGTGGAGCTCCGCCCACCCGGGCGACGAGCAGAGCGAGCGAGATCGCAGCGACGAGCGCCAGCCCCCCGCTGCGTGGCACGGGGCTCGTGTGAACCTTGTGCGCCGCCGGGGCATCCAGCAGGCCCAGCCTCGGTCCGACCCGAGCGGCGACCCAGGTGAGCCCGAGGCACAGTGCGAGGCCCAGCAGCGCGAGGATCGGGATGTCCACTGGCCCCATTCTGCCGTGCCGGCCAGGCCGGGTCACGAGGCCCCAGCGGCGCACGACGCCGATGACGTGTCGAGCCAGGATCGTGCCGTACCCGGATTCGACGCGCCGTTGACCGCCCGGAGGCCCTTCGCTACACAGGGCTCCCCGGTGGTTGGGCGCGCGTCGGTTCGCAGGAGAGCGTAGGCATGGCGGAGGGCACGATCTCAGAGCGCGCGCCCCGGCAGGTGTTTGGCGCAGGCTGGATGATCGGCACGAGCCTGTCCGTGTGGCTGGCGACGGTGCGCGTGTGGCTGCCGGTGATGGCGGTCGCATTCCTGCCCCTCGCGCTGCTGCGGATCTGGTGGGTCGAGCGCCTGCTCAGCGATGTCCCCCCCAGCGGCGCCTCCGAGATCCTGCTTCGCGTCCTGAACTGGTTGGCCCTGCTGGGTGGCGGCACCGTGACCTCGGCCGTGCTGTGCTATGCCGTCGTGCGTCGCCTTCAGGGGCAGCCCGTGGCGTTCGCGGAGGCGCTCCGGCGCGGGTCCGCTCGCTTGCCCCACGCTTTCGGCATCGGCCTCGTGTACGCGGCGATCGCCATTGCGCTCGTTCTCTTCTCGACCCTCCTAGGAGCGGCCGCCGGAGATTTCGTGGTCGTCTTCTGTGCAATCTCTGCGCTGTCGTTGCTCGTGGGCCTGGGCCTCTCGCTGCCCGCCGCCGTCACCGAGAAGTTGCCGGTGGGCGCCTCGCTCCGGCGCAGCCTCGAGCTCACCCGGGGCAGCCGCGGCTGGCTCTTCCTGGCGTGGTTCCTCCTGCTGCTGGTCATGTCGATCCTGCTCGGCCTCGTGCTTGGCGTGACCATCTACCGGCCTCAACCGCACGGCGGGTCCCACGAGCAGTGGGCGGACCTGGCCCGGCGCGAGGCTTGGCTCGTCACCGGGATCCTCGGGCTGATCTGCTCGCTCCTGGCGGTGAGCGTGGGCGTGGCCTACTTCGGTTTGCGCCGAGACCGGGACGGATCCACCTACGACGAGCTCGTCAAGGCGTTCGAATAACCTGGACCTGCAGAGCCGGGGCTGTCCCGTGCCTGACTGCTCCCCGAGGTGTGCGCCTGCGGTCCCTGGGGTACAACCCGAGGAGCCCGGACCCGATCCCGACACCTCCTGGAGCCCTGCATGTCCTTCGAGATCACCGTCACGCAGCGCCCCCCGCAGAACGGGATGGAGTCGAGCGGCGTCACGATCTCGGGCTCCCTGGACCTCGCGTCGCTGCCCAAGGCCGCCAAGGCCCTCGGGGCGGCCGTGGCCAGCAACCCGAAGGTGATCGTGATCGACCTCTCGGGGCTCACCTTCGTGGACAGCTCGGGGATCGGCCTGCTCCTCAAGACCCGCGTGGATCTCGAGGCCAAGGGGGGCAAGGTGTTCGTCACGAACATGCAGCCCTCGATCCGCAAGGTGTTCGAGATCGTGAAGGCGCTGCCCGGGACCGCCATCTTCAAGAGCACGAAGGAGATGGACGACTACCTCAAGGCCATCCAGGAGAAGGTGCGCGAGGAGGAGTAGGGCGCCCCCGGGGCCCCCCGGCCCGCGCCCTGAAACCGCCGGCCGGCTGGCGGGTACGAAGGAGGGTCGGAACCGCACCGCCCCCGGAGGCCCATGGGCCAGCCGCTCGACCCGCCCGCCGCCCTCGCGCACCTGCTGCGACGTGCCGCGATCTCGGCCGGACCCGGCAGCGGGGAGATCGAGGGCGCCTCCAGCTACGAGCAGGCCGTCGAGCGCGTGCTGGCCACCCTCGACGAAGCGCCTCCCGCCCTGCCCGAGGGCTTCGACGCCTACCGCCCGGGGGCCATCCAGCACGCCTGGCTCGGGCGCCTGCTCGCGGGCCGCGGGGCGCTGGCCGAGAGGCTGGCCTTCTTCTGGCACGGCCACTTCGCCACCTCCCAGGCCAAGGTGACCGACGGCCCCCTGCTCTGGTCGCAGATGGAGACGTTCCGGGCCCAGGGCGCGGGGCGCTTCGAGGACCTCGTGCTGGCCGTGAGCCGCGACGTGGCCATGGTGCGCTTCCTCGACGGCAACGCCAACCGCAAGGGTCATCCCAACGAGAACTACGCGCGCGAGCTGATGGAACTCTTCACGCTCGGCCGCGGAGCCTACGGCGAGCACGACGTGCGTGAGCTGGCACGCGCCTTCTCCGGCTGGGGCAGCCGGCATCACGACTTCGTCTTCACCGAGGCCTTCCACGACACGGGCGCGAAGGAGCTCCTCGGCCGCGCCGGCACCTTCGGCGGCGAGGAGGCGGTCAAGATCGTGGTCGCGCACCCGGCCTGCGCGCCTTTCGTATGCCGCAAGCTGGCG
>JANOFW010000061.1:0-1793 GCA_031413835.1 Planctomycetia bacterium | reverse complement strand
GCGCTTCCCGCCAGGATGACATCGTCGGGCGGCAACACCGCGTTGCCGACGGCCTTCCAGAGCACGACGCTGTTGTTGAAGACCAGCAGCGGCCCGCCGCCGTAGATCTCGAGCACCGTTCCACCGCCGGGCAGCGCGTTGCCGTCGGAGGCCACCTCGTAGATGACCGAGGCGGGGAGGGTGCCTCGCACATAGAGGCGGTCCTCAAACATGCCGCCCACATCGGCCACGAACGCAAAGCCCGCGCCGTTCTTGGAGACGCCGAAGGCCCGCAGGTCGTTGCACAGCACCGAGGGGCCGGGCAGGTCGGGAAGCCCATCGCCAGTGGCGATCAGGCTGTCGAGGCCCGAGCCGTTGAGGTTGACGATCCACACCGCCTCGGCTGGATCGTTCGTCGTGCCCCCAAAGGTGGTGCGGCCATCGTCGAGGAACGTGATGCGCGTCTCGTCGATGTCGGTGAGCGCGCCGGACACGCCGCTGGCCGACACGTCGTCGAGGTGATAGACGAGGTCCACCTTGTTGGTCACCGCCCCCGCTATGACCTGGGCCGTGAGCAGCCCGAAGGTCCGGGCACCGGCGTCGCCCGCGATGCTGACCTCGGTCAGGATCTGGCCGGCGGAGTTGACGCGGGCCACCTGGAAGCCGCTGATCGTGCCGCCGCCCGCGTTGGGCACGACCTCGCCCGTGCCGAAGACCCTGAGCACCGTGCCGTTGGGCTGGGCTACGAACAGACACAGGGCGTTGGCCCCGTCGGTGGTCGGGGCCACGAAGACCACCCAGCCCCCCTCGCCAGCGTCCATGAGCATCCCGGGGGCCAGCGGGCCGAAGCTGCCCGCGATGCCGAGGGCGGGGACGGGCTGCCCCTGGATCGCCAGCGCCAGGAGCGTGCCGGGCAGGGTGCACGGCGGGGCCGGGTCGTTGCCTCCCCCGCCGCCGCCGCAGGCGCTACCGAGCAGCACGGGGAAGGCCAGTAGCAAGGCGAGGAGCGGGCGGTGCATCGGACCTCCGAAGCGCCCCACGGTACCCCAGGCCGCGCGTCGCGCTGCAACGGTGCCGGGGACGGGTGACCCGCGCGATCGCCCCTACCTCAGAGACTCGACGATCGCGTCGAGGACGCTGGACGGGGGGCGGGTGCGCGCGATCGGCAGGTGCGCCAGCGGCTCGTCGGCCACCTGCAACATGCCGAGCAGCGAGGGCTTGCCCGGCTCGAGGTAGAAGAGGCCGGTCAAGAACTCGGTCTTGGGGTCGCTCTCGCGCAGCAGCTTGAACGCCCCGGCCTTGTCCCGCGGGTCGTGCGCGCCGTCCACGCGACGCACGAAGATCGTGCCGCCATCGGGCAGGGCGACCTGGATCGACTCCTGGTCCTTGAACTCGACGTCGGGAGACTCCCAGCCGGCCACGAAGCCCAGCTCGTGGATCGGGCCCTCGTGGTCGCGGCCGTAGTCGTAGGACTTCGTGCTGCCTTCGTGGTTGTTGAAGGTCACGCAGGGGCTCATCACGTCGAGCACGGCCGTGCCATCGTAGGCGATGGCGGCCTTGAGCAGCGCGACGAGCTGCTTCCTGTCGGCGGAGAACGAGCGCGCGACGAACCCGCAGCCGAGCTCGATGGCCAGGGTGCAGAGGTCCACGGGCGGCAGGTCGTTGATCTCGCCGCTCTTGAGCTTGCTGCCCTGGTCGGCGGTGGCGCTGAACTGGCCCTTGGTCAGGCCGTAGACACCGTTGTTCTCCACGATGTAGATGATCGGCACGTTGCGCCGCACCATGTGGACGAACTGGCCCATGCCGATCGAGGC
>JANOFW010000060.1:0-9022 GCA_031413835.1 Planctomycetia bacterium | reverse complement strand
CGCCGACCTTCGGCTGCTCCGCAAGGAGAGCACCACAGAGCCGGGTCGGCTGAGCACCTGGATGCGCCTCTTCGAGACCCAGACCTGGACGATCCAGGAGCCGGTCGCTGGCCTGCCGGCCGCGCAGGCCGCCGCGCGCCGCGCCTCCGAGGAGGCCGTCGTGTTCCAGGCCCTGGCCGACGCGATCAGCGCCGCCATCAAGCGTGACGCGCCCGCCAAGCCGGTGGTGGTCCTGATCAAGACGCCCCCTCCGACCGGGGGCCGCGTGCCCGCCGGCGACGTGCTGCGCGCGGCGGCCACGCTCCACAGCGCGGGGGTCGATAGCATCTGGTTCGAGGGTCCCAGCGAGCTTCCGGCGCGCGGCCCCCGCTGACGGATTAGCGCGATTCAAAGGGGTCAGACCCTCTTGAGTCGGGCGTTCGCATGGCACGGCGTCGCCGGAGCCAGGCTGGAGCCTGGCGCTCCCAGGGCAACCCAAGAGGCCAGTGGGGAGGTGGGGGACTGCGGCCCCTACGGTCAGCGCTCTTCGGGCGGAGTCTCCGCGGAGGCGTCTTCGGTGGGGGCGAGGCGCAGGTCCACGAGGCGGGTCTTGTCGAGACGGCGGACGACGACGCGCACGCTGTCGCGGCCCTGGCTACGGAAGGCCTCGAGCAGCTGGGAGAGGGCGGCGGCGTCGGGCACGGGCGCGCCCTCGAGCTCTTGCAGGATCTCGTTCTTGGCGATGCGCGCCTGCGCGGCGGGGGAGCCGGGCTCGACGCGTGCCACCACTACGCCGGGGGCGTCCTTGGCCAGCCGCAGCGCGGCGCGCACCTCGAAGGTCATGTCGCGCGCGGTCAGGCCGGTGCCCTCGTCGCGGGTGCGAGGCGCGCTCTCGTGGGAGGGAGGGCTGATCTCCACTTTCAGGCTGGCCGTCTTGAGCTCCTTGCCGCGCAGGTACTGGAGCTCGAAGGCGGTGTCGGGACCCCAGGTCTTGAGCAGGCGGTTCAAGGCCGAGTCCTGCGAGCGCCACGGAGCGGGGGCCTCGTCGCCAACGTCCATCATGTCCCAGGGGTTGAACCAGCGTGACCGGTCGGCCGTCTCGGCCAGGTCCACCGGCGGGGCATCGCTGCCCGGCCCGGAGGTGCGCTTGGCGCTGAGCAGGATGTCGCCCACCAGCACGCCGGCCCGCGAGGCCGGCGAGCCCTCGTAGACGCGGCCCACGAGCAGCCCGCGTTGACCGTCGCGGGTGGCGGCACAGATGTCGAGCAGCTCAGCCACCTCCTTGCGGAAGCCGGTGGCCTCCACGCCCAGCCACGGCAGGCGCTTGGCCTCGGTCTCCTCCTGGGGCATCACACGCGTGTCGGGATCCTGCGCCAGCGTGGCCGGCAGGCCGAGCTCGGAGAACAGGATCGCCTTCAAGGGGTAGGTGCGCCGCTCGCGGCGGCTGAAGGGGTTGGCGCTCGTGAGCTGCTCCTCCTTGTCCTCCGGGTCGAGGTGCATCGCGACGCCGAACACGCGGCCGTCGAGGTCGAGCAGCAGCGCGCCTTCCGTGACCGGCCGCTCGAGGGCCAAGTCTAGGTTGTCGCCGTAGCGGCGCCCACGCCCCAGCACCCGGTTCATGTCCACCTGGTCGCGGCGGGCGCCGCCACGCCACGTCGTGGTGTGCACCAGCACGGCCGCGCCGATGGGGGGGACGGAGGCCTGCTCGGCCGGCAGCGGCTCGAAGCTGGCGCCCTCCACGCGCACCACGTAGGCGTCGAGCCCGCGCACCTTGCCCAGGTAGGCGGCCGGGGTGCCCGGGCCGTCGTCCACCTTCCAGCGCAGCGACTCAAGCCGGCGCACCGCGTCGGGCTCGAGCCGGCCCGTCACCACCAGCAGGTCGGGCGCAACGGCGAACCCCCAGTGCTCCTGTTTGTCGTCGCCGTCGGAGCTGCCCCCGAAGGAGGACTCGTCGCGGTCGTCGCGCTTGGTCGTGCGCAGCACGACCTCGATGCGCGCGCGCGTGGAACGCTTGGCCCACGCGCTCTCGCGCTCCTTCAAGCTGGCGAAGGGCACCTCAGCGTCGGCCAGCACGTCCTTGCCGCGCCAGACGCCGTCCTCGATGTCGAGTCCGCCGCCGAAGCGGAAGCCGACCGGGATGCCACCGGGCGCCATCACGAGGTCTACGCTGCGCGCCCCGCCGTCGTTGTCGAGCCCGCGGGTGGGGCTGTCGGGCATGCCGTGGGCCAGCTTGGTGCCGCCCACGCGCCGACGCAGCGCGCCCAGGCCGTCCACCCAGGCCTCCAGGCCATGCGCGCCCTCGGTGATCGAGCCGGCCACCAGGCCCTCGGCGGGCGCGTCCTCGCCCGTGGGGAAGTTCACCGGCTCGACGGCCAGGTCGCTCTCCGCCTCGACGATCAGGGCCTCGGCGTTCGCCAGGAAGCCGCGCAGTCGCGCGCGCACGGGCTCGCGGCCCGGCAGCAGCACCTCCACCGAGGCGATCGCGCCCAGCGGGGTGAAGAGGTCGGAGATGATGACCGTACGCTTGTCCTTGATCACGAAGCCGGGCGCGCGCATCGACATGCGCCAGAAGCGGTAGGCCTCGCTGGGCGCGTCGGAGTCGGGCGCGATCGCGGCGTGCTCCTCGGCCTCGAGGTCCTTCTGGTAGCGGAAGGAGACCATCACCGCGTGCTTCTGGACCGTGTCGAGGGCCTGTACCAGGCGTCGGGTCGGCTTGGCGCCGGGGGTCTCGACGGGGGGGGGCGCGGGGGGCGGCACGGGCGGCTTCTCGCTCTCGTCGGCGCGCGCCCCCGCGGCCCCCAGACCCAAGGTGACCAGGAGCGCGAGCGCGAAGCCCGCGCGCGCGGGAGGCGTGGCGCGGGCAGGCGGGCGGCGGTCGTCGGCGGTGCGCATGGCGCTACTTCTCCCCGGTCTTCGTGTCGGGCGTGTCGTATTCCTTCTCGAACTCCAGCACGACGTAGCGCGGGAGGCCGTCGCGCAGCACTTCGAAGAGCACGCGCTTCTTGGGGCGGTTCTCGCCCAGGATCTTCTCGTAGAGGGCCTTCAGGCCCGGCAGGTCCTTGACCTCCTGGCCGTCCACCTTGACCAGGATGTCCTCGGTTCCCAGGCCGGCGTCGTCGGCGTTGCCGGGATCGCTCACGCCCAGCACGTAGACCCCGCGCGTCTTGTAGAAGGCCAGCGCCGGCACCTCCTCCTTGGAGATGCGCTGGAAGGTGGCGTCCCAGCGGTCGCACTCGAGGCCGTCCTCGTTGCCGACGTCGTCAGCCTCGGGCGTGAGCGTCTTGGTCAGCGTCTCCGCTCCGCGCTCGATCTTGACCTCCAGGGGGGCGCCGGGGGCGAGGTCCACCAGACGCAGGCGCAGGCCGGGGAGGTCTTCCAGGTACTTGCCGTCGGTGGGCGCGCCGGCGACGGAGAGGATGCGGTCGCCCTTGAGCAGGCCCGCGGCCTCGGCCGGGCTCTCCGCCGCCACGTCGTCCACCATCACGCCGTGATCGCCCGGGAAGACCGTGTCCTGCGTGTAGTCCACCAGCGCGCGCAGCGTGAGCCCGTGGCGCACGCGCGCGTAGCGGCCGTCCTTGACCAGCTTCGCGATCACGTGCTTGACCACGTTGACGGGGATGGCGAAGCCCAGGTTGTTGGCGCCGCGGATGCCCAGCGTGTTGATGCCGATCACCTGACCCTGCGTGTTCACCAGCGGTCCGCCCGAGTTGCCCGGGTTGATGGCCGCATCGGTCTGGATCCAGTTGTTGTACTGGCCGTCGTTGCCGTCGAGGTTGCGGCGCGCGTTGCTGATGATGCCCAGCGAGATCGAGCGCTCGAAGCCGTAGGGGCTGCCCAGCGCCATCACGAACTGGCCCTCCTCAAGACCATCGCTCGTGCCCAGCTCGGCGTAGGGCAGCGTCTCGCCCGCGGGCAGGTCGAGCTTCAAAACCGCGAGGTCGGTGGCCTTGTCCTTGCCCACCACCTTGGCCGCCACCTGGCGACGGTCGCCCAGCACGCAGCGGATCTCCTTGGCCTTCTCGGCCACGTGGTGGTTGGTGACCACGTAGCCGTCGGCGCGGAAGATCACGCCGCTGCCCAGCACCTCCACGCGCCGGCTCTCGCCCTCGCTGAGGTCCTCCTGCACCGGCTTGACGAAGACCAGCGCCGGGTAGACCCGGCGCTTGGCGGTCTCGATGATCTGCTGGAAGTCGAGGCGCTCGGGCTCGGCCGCCCGCGCGGCGCGGGGCGCACCCGCATGGAGCAGCAGGGCCGTGCCCAGCAGCAGGGTCGCGGCACCCAGGGGTCCTCTCCCGGTCGAGGGTCCGGTCGATCCGGGCGAGTCGTCTCGGCGCATGGCGAAAGGTCCTCCGGGAGGGGGCCCAAGATACGCGCTTCCTCCCCGCGCGGGGGAGGGGGCCGAGGGCCCTGAGTACCATGCCCCCGTGCGGCCTCGGCCCCCTCGCCCCTGCGAAGGCTGCTCGGGACGCTTCTGGCGGTCATGATCTCGGCACGGGGCGCGCGCGGCGACCTGCCGGTGCCCAAGCCCGGGCCCAAGGCGCAGCCACGAAACGTCGGAGATCGCGCGGCCGGCAACCGCGTGGCAGTTGATTCGCGCCGTCCGGAGTGGGACCTTTCCCGTCCCATGGCCACCCCCGACGTCGCCCCGATCCTCCAAACCGCCTTCTCCTTCTGGTCGTCGAAGGTCCTCCTGACCGCCGTCGAGCTCGGCGTGTTCGGGCACCTGCGCGACCGGCAGCTCACGGCGGATGAGCTCGGCGAGGCAGTCGCGATCCACCCCCGCGGCCGCCTCGACTTCTTCGACGCGCTGGTTGCGATGGGGTTCCTGGCCCGGAAGGGCGACGGCGCCGGCGCGCGCTACCACAACACCGACGCGGGCGCGCTCTACCTCGACCGGGCGAGCTCGCGTTACATCGGCGGCATCCTCGAGATGCTCAACGCGCGCCTCTTTCGCTTCTGGCACGACCTGCCCGACGCCCTGCGCACCGGCAAGCCCCAGAACGAGACGAAACACGGCGGCAAGGGGATGTTTGAGCAACTCTACGCCGAGCTCCCGAAGCTCGAGCAGTTCATGGGCGCGATGACGGGCCTCTCCCGGATCAACTTCGAGGCGTTCGCCGCGAAGGTCGACCTCGCGCCGTACAAGACGCTCTGCGACGTCGGCGGCGCGACCGGCCTCCTGTGCGTGGAGGTCGCGAAGCGCAACCCGCACCTCGCCTGTACGAGTTTCGACCTGCCGCCTGTCGAGCCCATCGCGAAACGGGCCATCGCGGCCGCCGGCATGACCGCGCGCGTCGCGACGGCGTCGGGCGACTTCTTCAAGGACCCGCTTCCCAAGGCCGACGTCATCACGATGGGGATGATCCTCCACGACTGGAACCTCGAGAAGAAGATGCACCTGATCCGCTTGGCGTACGCGGCGCTCCCGGCGGGCGGCGCGTTCATCGCGATCGAGGCGCTCATCGACGATCGGCGGCGCGAGAACGTCTTCGGCCTGCTCATGTCGCTGAACATGCTGATCGAGTTCGGCGACGCCTTCGACTACTCCGGCGCCGATTTTCGGCGCTGGTGCGGCGAGGTCGGCTTTCGCCGCTTCGACCAGGTCCACCTCGCGGGCGCGGCCAGCGCCGCGATCGCCTGGAAGTAGGCCGCCGCGACGCCGCCACGTCTTGACGACGATGGGCCAACTGTCGGAATGGGAATGGGGTTGCGAACCGTCGTCTGGCGGGCTCCGGGCCACGCCACCGGGGGGCGCCGCAGTGCCCGCGAGCTCCCCGACGTCCCTCCTCGAGCCGCCCTCGTCCGCCTACTTGGGCGACCGCTTGCCGCGTTCCTGGCGCAGCGACAACACGGCCTTCCACATGCTGAGGTTCTCCTCGAAGCCGAGTCGCAGTGCCGCATCCTCGACCTTGGCCAGCGCCTCTTCTTCGGTCCGGATGGCCTCCTCGAGCGCGCCGCTCTTGAAGAGCAGGTTGGCGAGCGTGTCGAGGATGTTTGGGTCGCGGTTGCTGAGCGTCGCGGCCTTGTGCGCCCAGGCGAGGGCCTTCTCGGTGTGCCAGCCGCGCTGAAAGCACTCCCAGGCGAGCATGTTGAGGACTTCGGGCTCGTCGCCGGCGGCCTCGCCGCGCTGCAGCCAGGCGGCCTCCGCCGCCTTCAGGTAGAGGTAGCCACGCGAGCCCTCGAGTTGCTCGCGCTGCGCCTGGCTGAGCAGAGGCATGACCTTGGCGAGGAAGGCCAGACCGCGTTCGGGCGGCAACTCGGGCAAGACATTGCCGCAGAACATCGCCGCGTTCGCCGCACCCTTCGTCGTGGGGAGCTCCGTGATGACGCGCTTCCAGAGGCCGAGCGCAGTCTCGAAGCCCTCGCGGTTGGACTCCGCGTAGCCGTGGAGGAAGAGGACCCTGGCCCGGGTCTCCTCGTCGGAGTCCTTGGTCGTCTCCATCAAGCGCTTGCAGATCTCGACCGACTCGTCCGCGTGCCGGTTTGACAGCTTGTCCGCGAGGTCCAGCGCCAACTTCGTATCCGCAGGGTTGCTCTTGAGCCGCTGGCGCAGCGCCGGAAGCGTGTCTGTTCCCGCGCGGACGCGTGCCAGATCTTCCACGAAGTGGGCAGGCCCCTGGCCCCACACCTCGTCCCACTCCGCGCCGTCGGGGCCCAGGACGAGGAGCGTGGGGAAACCGCTGACGTTGAACTTCTTGATGACGGCGTCCGCGTCCGCGTGGGCGGCCTCGTAGCGGACCGTGATGAATGCGCCCAGTGCTTCCCCCACCTGGGGATCCCGGAGCGTCACGCGCTCCAGGTGGATGCAGGGGCCTCACCCCTCCAGGAAGAAGTCGATGAAGATCGGCTTCTTCGAGGCGGTCGCCCTAACGATCACCTGCTCGAGCGGCGTGTTGACCTCGTCGAACTTCAGCGGCGGCAGCGGCGCATCGTCCGCCAGCGCTTGGCCGAACGAGCCGAGCAGGAGTGCGGTTGCGAGCAGTGCCCGTCTCGTCATGGCAGCCTCCAGGCTTGATCGTACCGGGGCCACGATGCCGGCGCAGGGGTCCCGTCCGATGGGCCGGGGGGCCGGGGGGGGCGAGCGCTCTGAGTACCATGCCCCCGTGCTGCCCAGGACGCTCCCTCCCCCGAGATCGCTGGCCTGGACCCTCGGGCTCGTCCTGCTCTCGGCCGGGGGCGCACGCGGCGACCTGCTGGTGCCCAAGTCGGGTCCCAAGGTGAAGGGGCAGCTGGTCCGGCAGGACGAGCGCGGAGTGCTCTTCAACCCCTACTGGTCGCCCAACCCGGCCATGACCTACGAGGTCGTGACCCTGACTCCGGAGCAGGTCAAGAAGGTCGATGTCGAGCCGCGCCCCGAGCCGGAGTTCTTCCGCCGCCTCCAGGCGAGGAAGGCAGGGGACACGAAGGCGCTTCTCGACCTCCACGCCTGGGCCAGGGAGCAGAAGTTGAAGTCCCACGCCGAGATGGCCGCCGCCCTGGCCGCTGCGGAGGCGCCTGGAGACGCCGCGGCGCTGACGGCCCTGGGGGGCGCCGCCAAGCTGGCCACGCTCAAGAAGGGCAATCCGCTGCTCGACGCCGGACTCTCGAAGGCCCTCGGTGAGTACGCCGCCGAGCCTGACCCCGCCAAGCGCCTCGCCTTGCAGGCCGGGCTCAAGCTCACGGCGCCCACGTTCAGGCCGGAGGAGCTCGAGCGCCTGCGGCGCAGCGCGCTCCAGGAGAAGGGCCGCCACGAGGACGTGCCGCTCTCGATCCACGCCGATCGCTACCCCGGCGCGGTCTACACCGTCGTCGTGCCGCAGGCCTACGACCCGTCGCACACCTGGCCCCTCCTCATCGGCCTCCACGGCGGCGGGCCCGACGGCAAGGCCATGGACGAGGTGGTGGGCAGCGGCGACTCGGCCATGAACTTCTACGATCAGCCCGCCTCCGCCCGCGGCGTGATCGTGGCCTGCCCCAACGCGATCGTGGCGGGCTGGGGCAACACGGTGAACGAGGAGCTGGTGCGCGACCTGATCGTCGAGATGCGCCTGCTCTACAACGTGGACGTCGACCGCATCCACCTGACGGGCCACTCCATGGGCGGCTACGGCACCTGGGACCTGGGCCCCAAGCTGGCCGAGATCTTCGCCACCATCTCGCCGATGGCGGGAGCCGGCAGCGGCGGCGTGAGCCGGCTCGTCGAAACCCGGACGCCGATCTTCATCTACCACTCGAAGGACGACTTCATCGACGTCAACCCCGACCGCCAGGCCGCCAAGCAGCTCCGGGACAGCGACCTCGACTTCATCTACACCGAGCTCGACGGTCACGGCCACGGCTTCCCGGACTCGATCCGCGCCGAGCTCTTCGACTTCCTCCTGCCGCGGCGCAACTACGACCCCGCCCACAAGGAGGTCTGGCCGCGCTCCTCCTTTCTGGGCAAGGTGACGGCCGAGGAGAAGACCTACCTGGGCGATCCGCTCGAGGCGCTGGGACCGCCGGCGGGCCTGGAGGCCTGGCTCGCGCAGCTGCGCGTCGGCGGGGGACGCGCGCGGGCTGCCGCGACGGCTCTGGGCGCCGCGAAGCCCGAGGGCGCCGCGGAAGGGCTCGCGAAGCTCCTGAAGGACGAGAAGCTCGCGCCCTACGCGCGTGCCGAGGCCGCGCGTGCGGCGGGTCTCTTGGGCGAGGCGGGCCTCCCGGCCGCCGCCGCGCTCAGGAAGGCCCTCGCCGCCGAGGCCCTGCGCGAGACCAGCGGGCTCGCGAAGGCCGCCGCCCGGGCCCTCGCGGCCATGAAGGACCCCGAGGCTGTCGAGGCCTGCGAGCGCGGCGCGAGCGCCTGGACGACCTACTTCGAGAGCAAGCTCTCCGGCAGCGAGATGCGCTTCAGCGACTGGACGCGATCGCTGAGCACGTTGGCGGTGGTCGTCGAGTCCTGGGGGGCGCTGGGGGCGAAGGGGGCCGTGGGGGCGCTGGAGAAGGGCGTCGTGGCCAAGGTGCTCGCGCGCACCACCAAGGTCGATGTCAGCGATCGCGTGCCGCAGGACCCCACGGCGGTCTTCGGCGC
>JANOFW010000059.1:0-1993 GCA_031413835.1 Planctomycetia bacterium | reverse complement strand
CATGCTCTACTTCGCCATCGAGGCGCTGATGGGCGACCCCGTCCACGGCTGCCAGCCCGGCCTGGAAGGCTGGCGCTGGCTGGGCAACGAGCCGCCCGGACCCCGTCCCACCGAGCCGGGCTGGAAGCCCAAGGGCCGATGAGCGCAGCCTACGACGTCTGCGTGATCGGCAGCGGCGCCGGCGGCGGCCCGGTGGCGGCGGCGCTGGCCGAGGCCGGCTACCGCGTCGTGGTGCTCGAGAAGGGCCCCTGGTTCGAGCGCAAGGACTTCCTGCGCGACGAGATCGCCCAGGTCCAGCGCGACATGTACATGCCCGATGCGCGCCGCGACCCGCACGTGATCGAGCGCCGCAACCTGCGCGGTGAGCTCAGCGTGGACGAGCGCTCGCAGGACGGCTGGAACGGCGTCTGCGTCGGCGGCGCGTCGAACCTGATGACCGGCTTCTTCCTGCGCCTCAAGCCGGTGGACTTCCGCCAACGCTCCGAGCTCGGGGCGATCGAGGGCGCCGAGGTAGCCGACTGGCCGATCTCCTACGACGAGCTCGAGCCCTACTACGACCGCGTCGAGAAGCAGGTCGGGGTCTCGGGGCGCGTCGTGGCGCACAAGCACCTCGAGCCGCGCTCCTCGCCCGACTTCCCGCTCAAGCCGCTGCGCGTGCACCCGCTGGCACGCGAGCTCGACGCGACCTGCAGCGCGCTGGGCCTGACGTCGGTCCCGGTCCCGCGCGCCGTCCTCTCCTCCGACCGCGACGGGCGCCAGGAGTGCTCCTACACCGGCCTGTGCGGCTCCTACGGCTGCCCCACGGGGGCCAAGGGCAGCTCGCTCGAGGCTTTCCTCCCGCGCGCCGTGGCCACGGGCCGCTGCGAGGTGCTTGCGCGCACCACGGCGCGCCGGCTGGTGAGCGACGCCAGCGGCCGGGTGGTGGGCGTGGAGGCGCTGGGCCCCGACGACACGCCCCTGCGCGTGGAGGCCTCGGTCTACGTGCTGGCCGCGACGGCCGTCGAGAGCGCGCGCCTGCTGCTGCTCTCCACCGGGCCGCGCCACCCCCTGGGCCTGGCCAACGGCAGCGGCCTGGTCGGCCGCCACCTGATGTCCACCACCTTCGGCGCGGCCTGGGGCGACTTCCCCTACGCGGAGTACAGCGAGCGCTGGCCCTGGCTGGCGGGCGAGGAGCCCTGGATCAACCGCTGCGTGCAGGACTACTACCTCGTGGACGACCCGCGCCTGGGCCGGCGCAAGGGCGGCACGATCAACTTCCTGTTCATGCACCCCAACCCGATCTCCGGCGCCTTCAACGTGGCGCTCGAACGCGGCACGCCGACCTGGGGCTGGCCGCTGAAGCGCCGGCTCGAGTACTGGTTCCGCGAGTCCAAGCACCTGCGCCTGGAGCTGTTCTGCGAGTTCCTGCCCGTGGCGACGAGCCGCGTGACGCTCGACCCCGCCGTGAAGGACGCCTGGGGCTCGCCCGCGGCGCGCCTGGCCTGGTCGTTCCACCCGCGCAACCACGAGACCGCCACCTACCTGCTCGAGCGCGGCGAGAAGATCCTCGCGGGCCTGGGCGCGCGCCACATCACGCGCCCCTCCTACGGCGGCGAGTCGAGCAACCTGCTGGCCGGCACCTGCCGCTTCGGCGACGACCCCAAGCGCTCGGTCTTGAACCGCGACTGCCGCGCCCACGAGGTGGAGAACCTCTACGTGACCGACGGCTCCTTCATGCCCACCGCCGGCAGCGTGCCCTTCACCTTCACCATCTACGCCAACGCGCTACGCGTCGCCGACCGCATCATCGCCGCTCTGGGAGGCCCGAAGCCCCCCCGCTAGTGGCGTGCGTCAGCAGTTCCCTTGTGCCGACGTGCGGCGCGCTGGGCTGGGGGCGCTCGGGCCACCGCGTCGTCCTGATGTAGGAAGACTACACGGCGTCCTCCGCGGCGGCCCTCCGCACCCCATCCCGCGCGCCGACGCGCAACGGCCGGGCGTACGAGGAGGGTGGAGG
>JANOFW010000058.1:0-3183 GCA_031413835.1 Planctomycetia bacterium | reverse complement strand
GAGGAAGCGAAGAAATCAATCCGTACATCGAGCGGCTGATTCGCGATCAGCTCGGAACTGCGCTCGTGATGTACATGGGGAAGTCAACCACGCGCGTGGCGCACACTGTTCAGGGAGAAACCGGTGAGGATGGCCGTGTCCAGGCCGGGCCAATCGTCCGTGCGCGACGGCGGTACTTGGTTGTGTGGGCCCCGGGGTACCTTCCCTACCTTCGCGCGGAGGACGCGACGACCATGAGCGAGGAACGCGGCATCGTGCTTGAGCGTTCGGTGGCGCGTAGGGCCAGCTACCGGTTCTCGCACGGCGGTGCCCCGATCAGTACAGGCGTCCTGCACCTCTCCGAGTCACTCGACGGCTTGACGCCTGCCCTGCCCCCGATTGTCGGTGACTCCGACGGCTCCTTCTCCTCGGCGTTGATCGTCCCTGGAAAGGAGTACTTCGCAGTGCTTCAAGCCGGCCCGCCGAGGCCGCACGTCGGGTGGATAGTCTTTGGCGGCGACGAGGTCGTGGACACAAGCCAGCTGAGACAGAAGTGAGCGACCCGTCGCTGCGCGAGCTTCTACCGGTGACACAGCCTTCGGAACGAGCACACGCGGCACTTCTCGAGGTCGTCGGTCAGGGGGAAGTCGTCTTTGAGGGCCACGTTCTTGGCGGGGTCCTTGAGGCGTGAGCGCATGGCGGCGATGCTCGTGCGCATGCCCTCGGCCACCTCGAGGATGTCGGAGGGGCCCACGTGGACCTCGTGGATCTCGGGCGTGGGGCCCAGGTAGACGAGCCGGGTGGTGACCCGCTCGGGAGGCACGCCGTGGGCCGCTTGCACGTAGAGCGCGTAGCAGACGAGCTGGGGGCGGTTGCCGACGGGGTCCACGGCGCCCGTCTTCCAGTCATAGATCTCGACCGCGCCCTCGGGAGTCTGGAGGGCGAAGTCGAGCACGGCCCAGACGGGCGTGCCCTCGAAGTCGAACTGGCCCAGGTGCTCGATGGGCAGCCAGCGGCGCGAGTCGCTCTGCCGGATGCGCGTGAAGAGCTCGCTGGTCAGGAAGGAGCGCAGGGCCTGGCGGGCCTTCTCGTTCATGGCCTGCCACTCGCTGCGCGGCACGGCGTCGGCGTACTCGTGCTCGACCAGGCCGAAGGCCTTCTTGGGGCGCGCGCGGTAGTGGCCCTCGCGGCTCTCCTTGAACTGGTCGCGCATGTGCTGCGTGAGCGCCTCGACCTCGGCCTCCACCTGGACCTCGGGGGTGCGGGGGCGCTCGAAGACCAGCTCCTCGCCGGCGGCGTCCTTCTGGTGGCGGCGAAGAAGCGACTCGATGGTCTCGTGGACCGCCGTGCCCACCCAGGCCCAGCGCGTGGCGAGGTTCTTGAGGACGTAGGCCTCGCGCGCCTCGGAGGGAGCGCCGCGGTCCCAGCCGCCCCAGGAGCCGTAGTACTGCCACCAGTACTGGCGCGCGCAGCGCTGGAACGTGCCGTCGCGCGACGAGCTCCAGGTGAAGTTGTTCTCGAGCGCGCCCACCGGTGCAGTCTACGCGGCGGGAAAGAGAAGCGGACGCGTCGGAGCCGGACCCGTTCGTGGCGTGCAGCATCGCGGTACGGCGGAAGGTGCGCCAGCGACACAGTCGGCCAGGCTGGAGCCTGGCGTTCCCAGGGCAACCCGGCGCTCTGGAGATCGGACGTCCTTCCCCGAGCGCCGGAGCCAGGCTGGAGCCTGGCGGTCCCAGGGCAGCCCAAGAGGCCGGGGGTGGAGTCTCAGCGGGGGGCGGTGAGGGTGATGCGGGCGGAGGCGCTGCCGGCGGGGGGGACGGAGGCCGTGACGTCCTCGGGGGGGGCCGAGAGGCCCTCCTTCGTGGCGCTCAGGCGGTAGGCGCCCGGCGCGAGGTCGGTGAAGGCGGTCGTGCCCTCCGGGCCGGTGATCCCGCGCTCGCCGTCGAAGATGTTGACCAGCGAGAGGGTCTTGGTGACCGCCTGGCCCTTGGAGTCCTTGAGCGTCACGCGGACCCCGGCCAGGGGGCGGCCGGCGTCGTCCTCCACGGTCACCACCAGCGTGCCGCCGCGCTGCAGCACGCCGTCCACGGTGGCCCCGGAGGCGGTCATGCTGACGGGGCGTTCGTCGGGGGCCAGGCCCTTGGCCTCGAAGCGCACGGTGTAGGCGCCCGGCGAGAGGCCGTGGACGTCGTAGCGGCCGTCGCTGCCCGAGGTGGCCAGCGAGAAGTTGAAGACCTGCCGGCCCCGGCTGTCCTTGAGCGAGATCGTGGCGTCCTCCACCGGCTTGCCGGTGTCGTCGGTCACGCGGCCGGAGAGCGTGGCGCCCGGTGCGAGCCGGATCTCGCCCACGTCCTTGGCCTCGCCGTCGGCCAGCGGGAAGACCTCGGAGAGGTGCTGGGCGTGCTCGCCGCTGCTCACGCGCAGCTGGAAGGAGCCCGGCTCGATGCTCTTGGCTTCGAAGGAGCCGTCGGTGGCGCTGGTGAGCTGGGCCTTCAAGCGTGACCAGACATCGCCGTCGGTGGCCACCATCTCGAGGCTGATCCAGGCGCCGACGATGGGCTCGCCGTCCTGGCGCACGATCTTCCCGCGCACGCTGCCCTTGCCGAACGACACGTTGATCGTGGCCGTGAGCGTCTCGGGATCGACCTCGGTCTGGCGCACCACGTAGGAGCCGTCGGCGGTCTCCACGTGCACGCGCAGCTCGCCCACCTCGAGCCCGCTGACCTTGAAGGCGCCGCCGGCGTCGGTGGTGGCCGTCTGCTGCGCGGCCTCGCCGCGTCGGTCCATGACGCGGATAAGCGCTCCGACCGCCGGCTTGCCCGACGAGGAGACCCGGCCGGTGAGCGTGCCCGTGCCGCCCTTGGCGCCGAAGTCCACGGTGACCGTGCCCCCGGTGCCCACGACGATGCCGGTCTTGACCTGGCCCGGCGCGCCGTTCTCGAAGATGCCCGTGCTCAGCTGCCAGGTGCCCGCCGCCACGGGGTCGAAGACGAAGTTCCCCTCCGCGTCGCAGAAGGTGGTCTTGGGCTCGAACCAGTTCTGGAACAGGTTCACCTGCTCGTTGGGCACCCCGCTGCCGTCCGACACGGTCACCCGACCCACGACCCGCGCGCCCGAGCCCATGCGGATCGTGACCTGGGGCGCGGAGGCCCCGAGGGCCGGCGTCCCCTCCCAGGTGACGTCGGAGTACTTGGCGTGCTTGAC
>JANOFW010000057.1:0-7111 GCA_031413835.1 Planctomycetia bacterium | reverse complement strand
CACCACGCGTCCGTTCTCGCGAGCGCGCGCGTAGAGGCGCCACAGCGCCAGCGAGCCGGGCCCCGCCAGCGGCAGCTCGAGCGCGCGCACCACGAGGGGCAGGTCCGCGAGCAGGTCCGCGTCGCCCAGGTCGAGCACCTCGTGCGGGATCCCGACCTGCCGGGCCACCGCCTCGGCGCCCGCGGACTCGTCGAGCGGCCCGCCCGGCGGCGCGAAGCGCCCGGTCAGGGCCAGCAGGTCCGTGCGCCCTGCGGCCGCGGCCACCGCGGCGGAGTCGAGCCCGCCCGACAGGAAGAGCGTGACCGGCCCCGCCACCTGGGCGGCGGCCCGCGCGCTGGTCGCCAGCGCCGCGGCCAACGCCCGACGCGCGTCCTCGGCCTGACCGACCTCCAGGCGCGGTGTGTCGAGCGGATCGGGCGCGATCCAGCGCGAGCGTCGCGCCAGATCGGGAGCGACCTCCAGCGCGCTGCGCGGCGGCAGCGTGCTCAGGTCCGCCCAAGGCAGGCGGTCGCCGGGACGCTGCCAACGCACGAGGTGGGCCAGGCCGCCGAGGTCCAGCTCGGCTCGACCGCGCACGCGCAGCAGGGGCTCGAGCTCGGAGGCGAACCAGAGCTCCTGCGGGCCGCGCTGGAGCAGGTGCAGGGGCTTGATGCCCAGCCGATCGCGGGCCAGGAGCAAGCGCCCCGCGGCCAGGTCCAGGACGGCCAGCGCGCCCATCGACCCGGCCAGGATCGCGAGCGCCTCCTGCGCCAGCGAGTCGGCGAAGCCCGCGCCGCCCTCCACGGCCTGCGCGAAGGCCGCCAGCAGCAGCGCGCTGTCGCCGGCCCGCGGACCGGGTGCCGCGCCGCCCGCGCGCTCGACGGCCTGCCGCAGACGGCGCAGGTCGCGTCCCAGGATCTCGCCGTTGAAGGCCAGCGCCACGCGCCCGGAGGCCGAGCGCAACGGCTGGCGCACCGCCGGATCGCCCTGGATGGCAAGCCTGGAGGCCAGCAGGCCCAGCCCCCCGCCGACGACCAGCCCCTCGCCGTCGGGGCCGCGGTGGGCGAGCCAGGGCCCGTGGGGTCTCAGGTCCTCTGCGGTCACCGGCCCGCGCGCCGCGGCGCGCAACACCCCGAGGAAGCCGCACACGGCTGTCAGCCCCCCCGCGCGCGGCGCTCGTCGCCGGACCCACGCGCCGAGGACACGACCTCGCCGGGCTCGAGGACCGCCACGTACCCGAGCACCGCCGGGTCGAAAGACAGCTCCACGAGCCGCCCGTGAGGAGCGAGCAGCCGCGCCAGGCTCGCCCGCGTGAAGCGCTGCAGATGCCCCGGGGCAGGCTCCAGCGAGAGGCCGCGCACCAGCCCGCCCAGGCGCGTCGTCTTGAGCAGGCGCTTGGCCAGCAAGATGGGCCCGTCGGCGGGTACGTAGATCACGAAGGCGCCGCCGGGCCGCAGCAGCGGCGCCAGGGCGCGCAGCGCACGATCGGGCTCCGGCAGGTGCTCGAGCAGCGCGCTCAAGACGATCACGTCCGCGCCCCCTCTACCCAGGCGCTCGAAGAGCGCCGCGGGCGCCAGCGCATCGGCGGTCAGCAGCTCCACGCCCGGGCGCCCGGCGAGGACCGAGCCCGCCAGCATGGCCGGGTCGAGGTCGGCCAGCAGCAGGCGCTCCACCCCCTGCGCGTAGGCCTCGGCCACCCAGCCGTCCTCGCAGCCCAGGTCCACGACCACGCGCGGGTGCCGCCGCAGCACGCGCTCCGCGACCAGTCGCCGGCGGCGCTCCTCGATGGCGCGCACGAGCCGCCCGCCCCGCGCGCGCAGACCCGCCATGGCATGGGTGCGGTTGAGGTCCTCGTTCCAGGCCGCCAGGTCGGTGGACGGGCGTGCGGGCAGGCCGGGGAGGGGCACCGAGGTGGACAGCATGCGGAGGAACAAGCGTCGAGCGCGGGCATCACCACGCCGTCACCTGGGGCAGGGGGACGCGGGGAGAGGAGCCCGCGGGGGCGCGCCTACGGACGCGTGCCTTTCAGCCGCAGCAGGAACAGCCTGGCAAGCGCCGCGGCGTGGCTGAGCAGCGCGCGACCCAGGCGCAGCTTGCTGGCGCCCTCGGTGCGCGCACGCAGGGGCGCCGGATGCTCGACCACCTTCAGGCCCAGGAGCAGCGCACGGCCCAGCATCTCCGCTGCGGCCGAGAAGCCCGGAGCGCTCGGCAGCGCGGCGGGCAGCGCCCGCTCGCCGTAGGCACGGAAGGCGCAGGTGAAGGTCGCGACGCCGCGCGCGCGCCGGCCCACGACCAGGCGGTAGGCCCAGGCGGCCGCGCGCGTGAGGCAGCGCCGACCCCACGGCACGCCGACAAGGCCGTCGGCCGCGCGCAAGGGAGAGGCCGTGGCGACGTCGGCCCCGCCCTCCACCAGCGCCACGAGCCGCTCGAGGTCCGCGAGCGGGTAGGTGCGGTCGGCGTCGTAGACCACGGCCACCCGACCGCGCGCCGCCTCGAGACCGGTGCGCATGGCCGCCCCCACCCCGCGGTTGCGCGGGTGCGTGAGCACGCGCACCCGGGGATCGCGCGCCGCCAGCCCGGCCAGCCGAGCCGGCGTGCCATCGGTGGAACCGTCGTCCACGAACAGGATCTCGTCGGCGCGGATCGTGGACAGGAGCGCGCCGAAGGGCTCGAGCGCCGCCTCCTCCTGGAAGCAGGGCACGACGACGCTGAGTCCGACGCGCACCATGCCCCTACGCTACAGCACAGCCGACGCCCCCGCCCCGGCGAAGCGCCCGGCCGCTCAACGCAGGCCGAGGTCCTGGGCGATGAGCTTGAGGTCCTCCCAGACCTCGCGCTTGGCGTCCGGGTTGCGCAGCAGATAGGCGGGATGGAAGGTGGGCATGACGCGCCAACCCTCCGGCGTGGTGGTGAAGCGGCCGCGCAGGCTGCTGATACCGCGCTCGGTCGCCAGCAGCGCCCGGCAGGCGTGGTTGCCTAGCAGCAGCAGCAGGGGCGGCCCCATCAGCTCGAGCTGCTCGCGCAGGTAGGGCTTGCAGGCGGCCACCTCCTCGGGCCGCGGAGGGCGGTTCTCGGGCGGCCGGCACTTGAGCACGTTGGCGATGTAGACGTCACGCTCGCGCGAGAGCCCGATCGCGGCGAGCATGCGCGTGAGCAGCTCGCCGGCCGCCCCCACGAAGGGCTGGCCCTGGCGGTCCTCCTCGGCCCCCGGCGCCTCGCCGATGACCACGAGCCGCGGGGTGCGCTGCCCGGAGCCGAACACGGTCTGCGTGCGCGTGTCGCACAGCCCACAGCGCCGACACCCCGCCACCTCGGCTTCGAGCGGCCCCCAGCGCGTCGGATCCGGCGGGACCCGCCGCGCCGATGCCGGGTCCCCTGCCGGCGTTGGGGGGCCGGCTTGTCCGGGGGGCGCGGGGCGGGGCTCGGGAGCCCTCTCGGCCGGAAGGAAGCGCCCCCCCGCCCCCCGCGACCACTCGACATACAGCAGGGACTCGGCCAGCAGGTCAGCAGGCAGGTCAGAGGCTGCGCCGGGGGGAGCCATGGCGGTCTTCATACGCCCGACCCTCCCCAGGCCCGGTCCCCCCGGCTCCCTCGCTGGTGCTCCGTGCCCGCCAGATCGTTGTGTTCGTAGTTTGTGCGTATGTTCCGCCGGCTCTTCGCGGGTCCGTCCTCCAGCAGGCCCCGCTCGAGATGCTCGGCGACGACGTAAGCCCCGGCGGAAATAAGGATTTCGGGTGACGATGACGTGACAGGCCCCCCCTACCTATCCCCCGTCCCACAGGGTCCCGAGGCAGGCAGGCAAGAGGGGCGATGGCGCCCCAGGTGGTGGTCGAGGGTTCCTCCACACCATGCGCGCCCGCCGACGGACCACCCGGAGTCACAGCGGATGTCCATCAAGAACACGTGCGGCGCTCAGCGTGTCTTCGCCATCCTCGTCTGCTCCCTGCTGCTCGCGCCCTTGAGCGCGTGCCGCGGGCGACGCGTGACGGGCCCTGCGTTCGGTCCGACGGGCGAGGCTTCGCCCGTGCCGCCCGCTCAGCCGCAGCCCGGTCCCGACGGCGTCGCCGCCGCGCTGCCCGAAGACCCGCCTGCGGGCGGTGCCGAGCCGGCGCCGGCGCCCGAGGCGAGCCCCGAGGCCGCGCTCGCCGAGGCGCAGCGCGCCGCGCAGGTGGCCTCCGACCAGACGAAGTTCCTCGTCGGCCAGCACCTCGCCAAGGCGCGCGAGGCCCTCAGCGCCGGCAACGTCGAAGCCGCGCGTGAGTCCTACGCGAAGGCTCTCGAGCTCGACCCGGGCAACGCCGAGGCCCTCGAGGGCTGGCAGAACCTGAGCGCCAACCGGCCCAGCAGCGTGGGCGACTACTTCAAGGAGCAGCGCAGCGTCCAGCAGGTGCGCCGCCAGCAGGCCGTCGCGCAGGTGAAGAACCACCTCGAGCTCGGACGCTCGCTCGAGTCGCGCGACGAGTACGAGGGCGCCGTGGCGGAGTACAACCGCGCGCTGGCCGTCGTGTCCTGGTACGACGACACCAGCGACTTCGGCACCTCAGCCGACGCCGTGCGCGACCTGATCGACAACGCGCGCCACAAGGCCGCGGTCGCGGAGCGTCAGGCCCGCGAGGATGCCCTCAAGGGTGCCCAGCTCGAGCGCGAGCGCGAGCTGATGAAGACGCGTGAGCAGGCCCTCGGCAAGATCCAGGCCTACTTCGAGCAGGCCAACGTGGCGTTCCGCGAGGGCCGCTACGAGGCGGCCATGGACTACGCCCGCCAGGTGCTGCGCATCGACCCCAACAACCAGAGCGCCGAGGGCCTGATCAACGTGGCCTACGACGCCAAGCACATGGCGGCCCTCGAGGGCCACAAGCGCGCCTTCGACGAGCAGTGGAAGAGCGTGATGCAGAACCTCGAGCACGACATGCTGCCCCAGGTGAAGACGGTGGTCTTCCCCAGCGACTGGCTCGACGGCATCGCCCAGCGCAAGCCCAAGATCGTGGGCGACGACGTGCCCGCCGACGAGATGGGCACCACCGGGGCGATCTACGCCGCGCTGCGCTCCAAGCGCGTCATGAACCTGCAGTGGGGCGACGACACGACCATCCCGCAGGCCGTGAGCTACCTGCGCACGATGACCGGCCTCAACTTCTTCGTCACGCCCAAGGCGCAGACCGAGAAGGAGGAGGCGCGCGTGCCCCTGAACGTCGACAACGTCGCGGTCAGCGACATCCTCGACGTCATGACCGACCAGAACGGCATGAAGTGGGAGGTCCGTGACGGCCTGGTGCGCATCACCACGGCCGACGAGGTCACCGGCTCGCACATCCTGCGCTTCTTCGACATCAACGACCTGCAGGTCAAGATCCCCTCGTTCCTGGGCCAGGAGATCAACCTGTTCCCCAGCAACTTCACCCCGCCCGAGCCCCCCGAGCTGGTGGAGCCCACCGAGATGTTCGCGGCCGAGGCGCTCCAGGACCTGATCAAGGAGACCATCGGCGGGCCGGCGGCGTGGGAAGACCCCGCCACGCTGGAGGCCAAGCGCGGCATCCTGATCGCCAAGAACACCCCCGAGCTGCTCGACCAGGTGCAGCACCTGCTCGACGAGCTGCGCGCCAACACGGGGCTGCTCGTGAACCTCGAGGTGCGCTTCCTCACGGCCGAGGACAACTTCCTGCGTGACGTGGGCGTGGACGTGCGCGGCCTGGGTCTGACGAACACGACGCCCGGCCGCCCGGGCCTGGGCACCTCGGTGATCCAGAACGACGTGTTCTTCGGCTCGCCCTCGTCCCCCTCGGGCTCGAGCGGCGCCTTCGGCCTCAACCCCGAGCCGTCCTCGGTGGGCACGTTCCGCGACGCGGGCGTGTTCTACAACGACGGCCAGGACGGCCAGTACTCGGCCCGCATGGAGAACCTCTTCGACGTGCTGCTGGGCAACCCCGAGGTCCTCACGGGCTCGGGCGGCCTCTCCTTCCAGCACACGTTCCTCGACGACACGCAGATGGAGGTCATCCTGCGCGCGGTCGAGAAGAGCGAGCGCATCCAGAACATCACCAGCCCGCGCATCACGGTCTACAACACCCAGCGCGCCAACGTGCAGGTGCTCAACCAGGTCTCCTACGTCCAGGACTACGAGGTCGAGATCGCGCAGGCGTCGAACATCGCCAACCCGGTGGTGCAGACCATCCAGGACGGCATCGTGCTCGACGTGCGCCCGGTGGTTTCGCAGAGCCGCAAGTTCGTGACGCTCGAGCTGCGCCCCACGGTGGCGGTGCTGACGCGCCCGATCGCGACCTTCACCACCTCACTGGCCTCGGGCCCGGTGACGGCGTCGGCCCCCGTGACGATCCAGATCCCCGAGCTGCGCGTGAGCCGCGTGCGCACCACCGTGACGATGCCCGACCGAGGCACGCTGCTGCTGGGCGGGCTCAAGTTCTACGAGCAGGAGACGCTCGAGAGCACCACGCCGGTCCTCGGCGAGATCCCGATCCTCTCGTTCCTCTTCTCGCGCAAGGGTCACTACGTCAACCGCCGCAACCTGCTGATCCTCATCACGGCCGAGATCGTGCCGCTCGAGGAGTACCAGCCCCGGGGCGAGCTCGACGTGACCCCGCTGCCCCCCGAGGCTTTCACCTGGACCCCGGTGGTGGAGCCCAAGGCCGCCCCGGCCTGCCCCTGCCCCCCCGCGCCCTGCGCGCCCTGCCAGAAGTAGGCCGGCACGCAGGTCGGCGACGGTCCCCCGCGAGCCCCGAGGAGCGCTGCTCCTCGGGGCTCGCTTCGTTTCCGTGCCGCGCCCCGACCCGGTTCGCTGACGAGGGACGGGTGCCGCCCTGCGAAGCGAGGCAACCCGAACAGCGCCCCTTGCGCGCGGCCCCCGCTCGTAGTAGGATGGCGTATGTCCCGTCCGCCCGTTCCCGTCGAGCCGCGCGCCTGACCTCCTCCCCCCGCTGACCCGCGGGAGTGCGCTGCGATGTTCTCACGGGCCCCGTCTTCGTCCGCCGCGCATGCTCTCCCGCACGCGTCTCCCTTGCGGCACGCTGTCGAAGCGCAAGAACACGCGGGCTCCCAGCAAGCCCCTGCATTGCGGGCTGGGGACCCCATTCGTAGAATGCGCCCCCCCCAAGGCGGCACCCTCTCAGCGTGGTGC
>JANOFW010000056.1:0-3122 GCA_031413835.1 Planctomycetia bacterium | reverse complement strand
TCCCCGGCAACGACGACGCCATGCGCTCGGTGAGCCTGATCCTGAACAAGGCCGGCGACTCCATCGAGGAGGGCGTCAAGGCCTGGGGCCTGGTCGTGGCCGAGCGCGAGAAGGCCGATTCCGAGCGTCGCCGCGAGGACGACGCCAAGAAGGAGCAGGAGCGTACGCGCAAGAAGGTTGAGGCCGACTGGCAGCAGAAGCTGCGCGCCGAGGCCGAGAAGCGCCGGGCGGGCGGCGAAGAGCCCGGCACGCCCCCGAGCGAGCCGACGCCCAGCTAGAGCCCGGCCCGGCCCCCCGCGCCCCCCCCGGCGTTCGCGTTTGACGCAGGTCGCGCCGCGCCCCACGGGCTCGGTCTGGCCGGCCGAGAAGCCACGAGGAGCCCATGAGCGACATCAACGCCAAGCTGGTGATGGACCTGAGGGCGGCCACTGGGCTGCCGATGATGAAGTGCAAGCAGGCCCTGGTGAGCGCCGGCGGCGACTACGAGAAGGCCATCGACCTGTTGCGCAAGGAGGGCCTCAAGGCCGCCGCCAGCAAGGCCGGCCGGGTCATGAAAGAGGGCCTGGTGCGCTTCAAGGCCGAGGCCCACGGCGCGCGCACGACGATGCTCCTGGTGCGTTGCGAGACCGAGCCGGTGCGCAACACGCCCGACTTCCGCGCCTTCGTCGACAAGGTCCTCGAGGTGGCACACGCCTCCGCCCCCGCAGACGCCGCGGCCTTGAAGGCCGCGCGCTGGTCGGGCAAGGAGGGCGGCACGGTCCAAGAGGCCCTGAGCGCCCTGATCGCCAAGATCGGCGAGAACCTCGAGATCGGCAGCGTGTCGGCCTGGAAGGCCGGCCCCGGCGAGCTGATCGGCCTCTACTGCCACCACGACGAGCGCGCGGGGGCGTTGGCCCGCCTCAAGGCCCCGGCGGTCACGCCCGCGCTCGAGACGCTGGGCAAGGAGCTCTGCCAGCACATCGTCTTCAGCAAGCCCATCGCCCTGTCGCGCGACCAGCTCCCGGCCGAGGCGGTCGAGAAGGAGCGCGGGATCTACACGGCCCAGGTCGCCCAGGACCCCAAGATGGCCGGCAAGCCCCCCCAGGTGGTCGAGAACATCGTCAAGGGCAAGGTCGAGGCCTTCTTCAAGGAGCGCGTCCTGCCCGACCAGGGCTGGTACCGCGACGACAAGCAGAGCGTGGCCAACGTGCTCAAGGCCCAGGGGGCCACGGTCACCGGCTACGCCCTCCACGTGGCGGGCGCCTGATGCCGCGCGGCGGCGCCAAGACCCCGGCCGCCCCGCGCTGGAAACGCATCCTGCTCAAGGTCTCCGGCGAGGCCTTCGGCGACGCCTCGGGCCGCACGCTCGACAGCGCGAGCCTGGCCGAGCTGGCGCGCGAGATCGTGGCGGCCCACGCGCTGGGGGTCGAGATCGCCGTGGTCAACGGCGGCGGCAACATCCTGCGCGGCGCTACGACGAAGCTCGACGGCGTGACGCGCGTCACGGCCGACAACATGGGCATGCTGGCCACGGTGATCAACGCGATCGCGCTCCAGGAGGTGATCGAGTCGCAGGGCGTGCCCACGCGCGTCTGCTCGGCCATCGAGATGAAGAGCGTGGCCGAGCCCTACATCCGGCGTCGCGCCGTGCGCCACCTCGAGAAGGGCCGCATCGTGATCCTGGCCGGCGGCACCAGCCTCCCGTTCTTCAGCACCGACACCACGGCGGCGCTGCGCGGCATCGAGATCGGCGCCCACGTGCTCCTGAAGGGCACCAAGGTGGACGGGGTCTACGACAAGGATCCCAAGCGCTCCCACGACGCCGTGCGCTTCCAGCACATCTCCTTCGAGGACGTCTACGCCAAGCGCCTGCAGGTGATGGACCGCACGGCCATCACCATGTGCCAGGAGCACAAGCTGCCCATCGTGGTCTTCGACATGGGCGTGAAGCGCAATCTCGTGCGCCTGCTCCAGGGGGAGGACGTGGGTACCCTGGTGGGGTTCGAAGCGGAGGGCCACCGATGAGCGCCGACGACGTCCTCTTGGGCACCGAAGAGCGCCTGGAGGCGGCCGTCACGCACCTCGCCAGCCAGCTCAGCGGGGTGCGCACCGGCCGCGCCTCGCCCGCGCTCGTGAGCCACCTGCAGGTCAACGCCTACGAGACCATGACGCCGCTCTCGCAGCTGGCCCAGATCGGTTGCCCCGAGCCGCGCCAGATCCTGATCAAGCCCTACGACGCGACGATCTTGAAGCAGATCGAGAAGGCCATCCAGGCCAGCAACCTGGGCTTGAACCCCAACAGCGACGGCAAGGTGCTGCGCCTGAGCATCCCGCCGCTCTCCGAGGAGCGCCGCCGCCAGATGAGCAAGGTCGTCCGCGACCACGGCGAGGAGAGCCTCATCGTGCTGCGCAACGCGCGCCGCGACGGCAACAAGGAGGCCGACGCGGGCCTGAAGGACGGCGACCTCACCGAGGACGCCCACACCGACTTGAAGGAGCAGATCCAGGAGCTCCTCAAGACCTATGAGGCCAAGGTGCGCGACCTCGTCGAGAAGAAGACCGCCGAGCTGATGGAGATCTGACAGCGCGCGCGAGGGCCGGTGGCGTCAGGGGCGCCGTCGGTGTAGGGGCCGCCCTTGTGGCGGCCCGCGGAGTCCGTTTGGACGATGGACGGGATTCGGGTGACGCCACGTGGGAGGGCGGTCGGGGGCGTGAAGGTCGTCCAACCAACGCCTTGTCGAGTCCGATTCACCTTTCCCGTCCACGTTTCCGATTCACGTCCTCAACCGTCCCGCCGAGGGTTGTCCTCCCACGAGGTTCGATCCCACGCCTTGCGGCGATCCCTACGGACCCCGCGGGCCGCCACAAGGGCGGCCCCTACAGGCCCTCGACAAGGACGGCCCCTACCGCACCGCCGTCGTGGCCGCCGCCGCGTCCGACATGTCCCAGGCCAAGAGCCAGCGTGCGCCGACGCGCTCGTAGCCCAGCGCCAGCAGGCGCTGTTCGAGGTCGGGGAGGTGCGCGGCGCCGTAGAAGATCGCGACGGTCTTGCTCTTGGCGGGCCCTTCCTTGGGCAGGTCCTTGGGCATGAGCTCCTTGAGCCGCTCGATGACCACCTCGTTGCGCTTGGTGATGAGCAGCTC
>JANOFW010000055.1:0-1584 GCA_031413835.1 Planctomycetia bacterium | reverse complement strand
CAACGCTGGAGCACCGTGTTTTAGTCCAGCCAACGCGTACTTGTTTCGAGGATTTCGATCCCTGGATGCGGGCTCTCGACGCCCACGTCCAGGCACGCGCCTGGGTGGCGCGGGCCGTGGGCAGCACGCGGGTGGACCCGATCGAACGCAAGCGCGCCCAGCTGGCGCTCGCCAAGATGGGGCCCGAGGGCGCCGCGGCGCTCGCCGGTCTGAGCGTCGAGCTCGAGGGGCTGGCGCGCCCGCCGTCGGCGTGGCTGATGCTGGGCGTGCTGCTGCTGGCCGTGCTGGGGCTGCAAGCGCTGCTGGCGCACGAGCCCCACGCCGAGGACCGCCCGTCGGACCGCCGGATGGCCTGGTTCGGAGCCTTCCTGTTCCTGGCCGCGCTAGCGCCGTTGCCCGGCGCGCGGTTGATCGGTCCCGCGCTGGTGGCGCTGGTGCTGGGCGTGGTGGCGTTGCTGGCCCTGACCCGGGCGTCGCGGCGGCCCACCGGCACGCTCCTGGCGCTGGCGCCGGTGCTAGCCCTGCCGCCGCTCTTGACCTCGTGGAACGCGCTGCGTGATGCCGAGGAGCGCGGCGCGCCCCTGACCTACCCGGCCCCGTTGGTGGCGCTGGGGCTGCTCGCGCTGGCGGCGTTCGTCGGCCGGCGGCGCATCGCCGCGGGCGCGAGGCGCCTGGGAGCCTCGTTCGCCAAGCATCCGGCGTCGCTGCCAGCCCTGGTGGGCGCGCTGCTGGGTGCGCTGCTCTCGCTCAAGCCGCTCATCGATCCGTTCGTGCCGCTCGCCTTCGTGGTGAGCCTGCTGGCCCTGGGAGCACTCGCCCCAGCCCTGCGTGCCGCGCCGGAGCTGCCTGCCGCGCGCGCCACGCGCCGGCTGCGCATCGCGATCTTCGCTGTCGCCTCCCTGCTCTTCCTCGTCCCGCGCTTCGCGGCCTGGGGCCAGGGCTCGTGGGTGCTGCTGCTCGAGCTGCGTTCGATGGCCTGGGCCGTGGGGGGGCTGTTGCTGGCCGGCGTGGTCCTCACGCTCCTGCCGCGTCCCTGGCTCTCGCGCGCGGCGCGTCCCGCGCTGGCGTTGGCAGGCGCGGCCTTCGTGCTGGCGTGGATTGGCCGCGCCTGGGCGACGGGAACGGCCGAGGTTCCCAGCGCGTTGCTGGCGGTGCTGGCCTTCGGGCCGCAATTGCTGGCGCTGGCCGCCTTCGTCCTGGCCGGGCGCGGCGCGGCGCCCTCGGGAGCGGCGACGGCGGTGCGCGTGCTGGCCGCGCTGGCGCTGGCGCGCCGGCTCACGGCCTCGGACGCCGAGCTGACGGCCTTCACGCTCTTCGCCGGCGGCGCGGTGCTGGCCGCGCGACTGCCCATCGCCACGGGGCGCTTCGCCCTGGCCAAACTGGCCGTGCTGCTGCTGCTGCTGCGTACGGCGGTGTTCCACGCCATGGGCGGCGTCGAGAGCTTCTCCACCGTGGACGTCGGCGCGGGCTTCGTGGGCCTCAGCTGGGGCCTGGGCACCCCGGCCGCAGGCGGTGGGGGGGTGAGCGCGGCAGTGGTGATCGCCTCGTTGCAGCTGGCCCTGCGTTTCGCGCTGCCCTGGGTGG
>JANOFW010000054.1:0-1769 GCA_031413835.1 Planctomycetia bacterium | reverse complement strand
CGCCAGAGCCAGGCTGGAGCCTGGCGTTCCCAGGGCAACCCCACGCGATTGGAGGCACGTGGTGAGAAGGGGGGTCAGGCCCCGGCTAGTCGAAGCCGATGGCATGCGATTGCCTAAGCACGTCGAAGGGCGACGCCAGAGATGGGATGAGAAGGCCGGTCTCCTTCACGCAGTAGCGTGAGCTCTGCAACAACCCCGCGCCCTCACGGGCGCAAGAAAGGAGACCGGCATGAACAAGGCTATCACGGAGACGATCGGCTTGGACCTGGGCGACCGCCGCTCGAGCTACTGCGTCGTGGACCAGCCCACGGGGGAGGTCCGGGAGGAGGGCCAGGTGGCGAGCACGCCCACCGAGCTGGGGCAGTTCTTCTCGCGCTGGCCGGCGGCGCGGGTGGTGATGGAGGCGGGCGGGCACTCGCCCTGGGCCAGCCGGCTGGCGGCGCAGCGCTGCCCGGAGGCGCTGGTGGCCAACCCGCGCACGCTGAAGTTCATCTTCGGCAACCCGCGCAAATCGGACCGCGTGGACGCGCGCGCGCTGGCGAAGGTGGGCCGTGTGGACACGAGCCTGCTCTCGCCGGTGCTGCACCGGAGCCAGAAGGCGCAGACGGACCTGGCGGCGGTGCGGTTGCGCAAGACGATGGTGGAGGCGCGCACCAAGCTGGTCAACGCGCTGCGCTGCACGATCAAGTCGTTGGGCTACCGGCTGCCCAGGCACGACGCCAAGAGCCTGGGCCCGGCCACGTTGCCCGAGGTGCCCGAGGAGCTGCGCACGGCGGCCCGGCCCATGCTGGGGGCGATCGGCGCGCTGACGGAGCGGATCGAGGCGTACGACAAGCAGGTGGAGAGGCTGGCGAAGAAGAACTATCCGCAGACGGCGGCGCTCCACCAGGTGGACGGGGTGGGCGCGCTGACGGCCGTGGCCTACGTGCTCACGCTCGAGGACCCGGGGCGGCTGCGCGTGAGCCGCGACGCCGGCGCCTTCTTCGGGTTGGTGCCCAAGCGGGACCAATCAGGCCAGACCGACAAGCAGCTGGGGATCACGAAGGGCGGAGACGCGCTCGTACGGACCCTGCTGGTGCAGTGTGCGCAGCGGATCCTGGGCCCCTTCGGCGAAGACAGCGCGCTGCGGCGCCACGGACTGCACCTGGCCCAACGCGGCGGCAAGGCGGCCAAGAAGCGGGCCGTGATCGCCGTGGCGCGCAAGCTGGCCGTGCTGCTGCATCGGCTCTGGGTCACCGGCGAGGCCTACGAGCCGCTGCGCGCGGCCCGGCCGGCCTAGACGGACGAACACCCCACCCCACCCCCGCGAAAGGAGCATGAGACGGGCCGCCAGTGCGGCCGGTCGCCGAGAGATCCGACCCCGAATCCGAGTCCGGGTGACTGCGCCAGCCTGGCCGACGCTTGACGTCGACACGGAGATTGCAGCGCCCGGCTCGTTCGGACCCCAACGTGCACCGGCCCCCAGGGGGCCATCAAGAGTGCGAATGGAAGCCTGGGCGGGGGTGGATCTCTCGGTGGCCGGCCGCCGAAACGGCTCGCTTGACAAGATCGGCCTTCTCATGGAAGCCAGGCTGGAGCCTGGCGTTCCCGGGGCGGCCCAAGAGGCCCGAGGTGGAGCGGCGGCACAGGGGTTCCGGGGCGGCGTCGCCGGAGATGGGATGAGAAGGCCGGTCTCCTTCACGCAGTAGCGTGAGCTCTGCAACAACCCCGCGCCCTCACGGGCGCAAGAAAGGAGACCGGCATGAACAAGGCTATCACGGAGACGATCG
>JANOFW010000053.1:0-2864 GCA_031413835.1 Planctomycetia bacterium | reverse complement strand
ACGACAAGCGCGTATCTCGTGTGCTCCACCCCATGCTGGCGAAGCACCCGCACCACGACGTCGCCAAGCGCACGGGCCTCAAGGGCGTGGGGCTGGTCACCTTCGGCTGCGCGGGGGGCCTCCACGCCGCGCGTCACCTGGCCGACCACGTGCGCCTGATTGCCAACGCGCCCAGCCTGGGCGGCGTGGAGAGCCTGATCTCGCTGCCCGTCTACACCAGCCACGCCATGTTCACGCCCGAGGAGCGCGCCGCCGCCGGCATCAGCGACGACCTCGTGCGCGTCTCGGTGGGCCTCGAGGACGTCGAGGACCTCTGGAAGGACCTCGACCACGCGCTGCGCGCGTAGCGCAAGGCGCTGGACGCCGACCCCGGCGCGCGCCTAGGCTCGGCGCTGGAGGGTCCCGATGAGCGCGCCGGCCTGGCCCCAAGAACGTCTGGACCGCTGGGACGCCTCGTCGCGGCGCTGGCTCCGGATTGGCGCGATCCTGCTGCTCGTCAGCTCGCTCCTGCCCCTGCCGTGGTTCGACTCCTCCGGCGTCTTGCACATCGACTGGTGGTTCACGAGCTCGGCCTCCGACGTGGCAACGCAATCCTACGGGTTGCCGGATCGCACGCCACGCACGCTGCTCTTCGTCGCGCTGGGAGTATGGGTTACGCGCTGCGCCTCCCTCCGGCCGCTTGCGCGCCGCGGGCGCGCCGTCACGCTCGCGAGTTTGGCGCTGACGCTGTTCCTCACGACGCGCTCCTCCTGGGGCGAGCCTTGGCCCGGTCTGACCGACGGCTACCCCGGCGTGCTCCTCGGTGGCTGGCAGGCGGTGGCCCTGCCTGCGCTCGGGCTGCTTCTCGTGAGCCAAGGCGCAGCGCGACGATGGGGGCGCGCGCTCTGCGCCCTCGCCGGGGGACTCATGGCGGCCTACGAGCTCGTCCCCGACCGCTGGAGCCTCGCGGGGCACCTGGACTGGGTCAGCACGTCTCTGGCGCAGGGCCTGCCAGGCCGCCTGTGGATGGCGAGCGCACTCCTGACATTCGGCGCTGGCCTCATGCTGCTGGTGATGGGCCTCGCGCGCCCGCCACGGCGTTGGGTCGACTTCCTGGCTCCGCGACTGTGGGCCGCAGGCGTTCTCAGCGGGCTTGTCGCGGGCCTGGCCTACGCACTCTGGCGCGGGGATCCGGGCGAGCCCCGCGGCACCGACATGCTGTGTCGGCTGATCACCTACCCGATCCTCGCCGCCCGCGAGTACGGCCACTACCTGATCACGGTGGTCGGCGTCTTCCTGTGGATCTCGACGGCTCGTCGGCCTGCGCCCGAACCGATGCCTCCCCAGGCCTGAGCGCCTGCGGGGGCCCAGCACCCGAGGGGGCGTTGGTGACTGGAGGCTCTACCTTCTGGGGACCCCGCCCTTGGAGCCCGCCATGGCCGCCTCGAAGAAGAAGAAGCCCGCGTCCGCTGCGCCGGAGCCCAAGGGGGCCTTCCGCATCGAGAAGGACTCGATGGGGGAGGTCAAGGTGCCCGCCGCGCGGATCTGGGGCGCGCAGACGCAGCGGGCGCTGGAGAACTTCACGGTCAGCGGGCGCACCATGCGGCCGCGCTTCCTCGACGCGCTGGCGGCGCTCAAGTGGGCCGCGGCGGGGGCGAACGAGGAGCTGGGCCTGCTCGACAGGGCCAAGGCCGGGGCGATCCGGGCCGCGGCCGACGAGGTGCTCGCCGGCAAACACGCCGCGGAGTTCCCGATCGACGTCTTCCAGACGGGCTCGGGCACCTCGACGAACATGAACATGAACGAGGTGCTGACGAACCTCGCCAACCTGCGGCTGGGCGGCAAGCTCGGCGAGAAGGCGCCCGTCCACCCCAACGACCACGTGAACCTGGGGCAGTCGAGCAACGACGCGATCCCCACCGCGTTGCACGTCAGCGTGGCCAAGGCGGCGCGCGAGCAGCTGATCCCGGCGCTGGGGGCGCTGGCGGCCGCGTTCCTGGAGAAGGCCGCGCCCCACGACGACGTGGTCAAGGTGGGCCGCACGCACCTGCAGGACGCCACCCCCGTCACCTACGGGCAGGTGTTCCGCGGCTGGGCCGCGCAGTCGGCGCACGCCTGCCAGCGGCTGGCGCTGGCCTACGACGGCCTGCTCGAGGTGGCCCTGGGCGGTACGGCGGTGGGCACGGGCATCGGGCGCCACTCCGACTTCCCCGAGAAGGCCCTCGAGCTGCTCTCGGAGAAGACCGGCCTCTCGCTGCGTCCCGCGCGCAACTACTTCGAGCAGCTGGGCGGGCGCGAGGCCTGCGTGTTCTTCGCGGGGGCCCTAGGGGCGGCGGCGGCCGCGCTCACCAAGATCGCCAACGACGTGCGCTTCCTGGGCTCGGGCCCGCGCTGCGGCCTGGGCGAGTTGAAGCTCCCTGCGCTCCAGCCCGGCTCCTCGATCATGCCCGGGAAGGTCAACCCTGTGCAGTCCGAGAGCCTGATCATGGCCTGCCTGCTCACGCAGGGCACGGTCACGACGGTCACCGCGGCGGGCGCTGCGGGCAACTTCGAGCTGAACGTGACCTTGCCGCTGCTGGCCGACGTGCTGCTCGACACCATCCAGGTGCTCACGGGTGCCGTCGAGGGCTTCCGCACGCGCTGCGTCGAGGGCCTCGAGGTGGACCGCGCCGCCGTCTCCACCACGGTCGAGCAGAGCCTGATGCTGGCGACCTCGCTGGCGCCCCTGATCGGCTACGACGCCGCCGCCAAGCTGGCCAAGGAGGCCTACGCGTCGGGCCGCACCATCCGCGGGCTGTGCGTCGAGAAGAAGCTGCTGCCGGCCGCCCAGCTCAAGAAGGCCCTCGACCTGCTCGAGATGACCAAGCCCGGGCGCGGGGGCGCGG
>JANOFW010000052.1:0-3204 GCA_031413835.1 Planctomycetia bacterium | reverse complement strand
ACCAATCGGAATGGTCGGCGTCCAGGTTTTGACATCGTGCAAAATGCCGCGCGATTCGGCGGGCACCAAGGCCGGCCTGGATGGGCACGACCGCGGGGCCAAGGTGGTGGCGGCGGCGTTCCGCGACGCGGGCTTCGAGGTCATCTACACCGGCCTGCGGCAGACCCCGGAGATGATCGTGGAGGCCGCGCTGCAGGAGGACGTGGACTGCGTGGGGCTCTCGATGCACTCCGGGGCGCACATGACGCTCTTCCCCAAGGTGCTGGCGCTGCTCAAGGCCCGTGGGGGCGGCGACATCGTGGTCACGGGCGGGGGGATCATCCCGCCGGAGGATGCCGCCCAACTGCGGGCCCTAGGCGTCGAGAGGCTCTTTGGGCCGGGTACGCCCCTGAGCGAGCTGGTGGCCTACGTGAAGGAGGCGGTGGCGGCGCGGCGGCGGGGCTAGGGGCGGGTGGCGCTTCAACCCTGCGCTGACGGACCCCAGCGGTAGGGTAGTAGCCCGACGACTACGTCCCGTTTCAGGGGCCTCATGCCGACCGTGGAAACCAGCTACCAGCCGGGCGCCAGCCCGTTCCTCACCGAAGAGCACCTGCAGGTGCGCTCGATGGTGCGGGATTTCGCCCTGGCCGAGGTCGCGCCCATCGCCACCGAGCTCGACGAGAAGAAGCGCTTCCCCTCCGAGACCATCCCCAAGTTGGCGGAGCTGGGCCTGCTCGGCGTGCCCTGGCCCGACGAGGTGGGGGGGGCGGGGCTCGACTACCGCGCCTACGCCATCGTGGTGGAGGAGCTCTCGCGCGTCTGCGGCACCACGGGCATCTCGGTGGCGGCGCACACCTCGCTGGGCACGGGACCGATCTTCCACTTCGGCACCGCCGAGCAGCGCCGGCGCTGGGTACCCCGGCTGGCCTCCGGCGAGATGCTCGCGGCCTTCGCCCTGACCGAGCCGGGCGCGGGCTCCGACGCCAAGGCCACGCGCGTCACGGCCGTGCCCAAGAGCGACCACTACCTGGTCAACGGCACGAAGATCTACTGCACGAACGGCACGCACGCGGGCGTGGTGGTCTTCACGGCGCGCACCGGCGGCGAGATCGGCGACACCAGCCAGATCAGCGCCTTCGTGGTCGAGAAGGGCACGCCCGGCTTCGGCTACGGCAAGCTGGAGGACAAGCTCGGCTTGCGCGGCAGCGACACGCGTGAGCTGGTCTTCACCGACTGCAAGATCCCGCTCGAGAACCGCCTGGGCGAGCCCGGTCAGGGTTTCAAGGCCTTCATGAAGACGCTCGAGGGCGGACGCATCTCCATCGGCGCGATGGCCCTGGGGCTGGCGCAGGGCGCGCTCGACGTCGCGTTGCCGCACGCGCGCGAGCGGCGCCAGTTCGGCAAGCGGCTGATCGACATGCAGCCCGTGGCGCACCGCTTGGCCGACATGGCCACCGAGATCCACGCCGCGCGCAACCTGGTCTACGACGCCGCCTGGCGCAAGGACCACGGCATGGAGTTCGCCCCCTACGCCTCGATGGCCAAGCTCTACGCGAGCGAGGTGGGCATGCGTGCGGCCCACAGCGCCATCCAGATCCTGGGCGGCAACGGCTACACCCGCGAGTACCCGGCCGAGCGCATCCTGCGCGACGTCAAACTGTGCGAGATCGGCGAGGGCACGAGCGAGATCCAGCGGCTCATCCTCACCCGTTGGCTTGATGCGGGGGGCGCGGGGGGGCAGTGAACGCGCGCGCGCTGGGAGCGGGCCTCCTTCTGGCCGGGGCGCTGGCCCTAGGCGGCCGGGTTGCGCTCAAGGCCGAGCAGCCGTGGCCCGAGAAGTTCCCCATCGCGCCGGTGCTGGACTCCCTCAAGGAGCATGTCCGGAGGCTGGCGGGGCCGGAGTTGAAGGGTCGCGGCGCCTGGGAGGACCGGGTCAAGGCGTCGATCTACCTCTCGACCTACCTGGAATGGCTGGGCTTCCAACCGTTGCCGGGGCGCGACTCGTACGTCGTGGACTTCGGCGGCACGCCGGAGCAACCCGAGGGGCGCAACGTCTGCGCCTGGTGGCCCGCGCCGCCCGAGGCCGGCGAGCCGATCCCCGAGTATGTGCTGCTGACCGCGCACTACGACCACTTGGGCGTGAAGGACGGCGTGGTCTACCCGGGCGCCGACGACAACGCCTCCGGCGTGGCGGTGATGCTCGAGGTGGCTCGCACGCTGGTGGAGCAGGAGAAGCGCGTGCTGCGCACGAAGGCGCTGCCGCGAGCGCTGTGCTTGGTGGCCTTCGATCTGGAGGAGAAGGGACTGATTGGCAGCCGGCGCTTCGTAGCCGAGCCGCCGGTGCCGCTCGAGAAGTGCGCGCTGTTCCTGACCATGGACCAGATGGGCCGTTCGATCGCCGACCTGGCGCCGGGCACCCTGTTCTTGATGGGCAGCGAGCACTGCGCCTGGCTCGACACTCACCTGCAGGGCGCCAAGACCGCCGAAGGCATCAGCAAGGCTCTGCTGGGCATCGACTTCCAGCCGCCCACGGGCTACTCCGACTACGTGCCCTTCCAGGAGAAGGAGATCCCCTTCCTGTTCATCTCGACGGGCGCCTGCGGGCACTACCACCAGCCCGAGGACACGCCCGAGAGGCTCGACTACACGCGCATGGAGAGTCACGTGGCGTTCGTGCGGGGACTGACGCTTGCCGCGTTGGACGTGACCGAGCGCCCCGCGTGGCGCGCGGGCGCCGAGCCGCGCCTCGAGGAAGTCCAGATCGTGCGCAACCTGGTGGGCGCGGCCGTGCCCAAGCTGGCCGAGATGAACGCGCCGGGAGGCATCCAGTTCGCCGTCACGAACTTCGTGGCGCACCTCGACAAGCTGCTCGCCAAGGGTTCCGTCACCGCCGCCGAGCGCACCACCGTGCGCAACACCGCCCGCATGCTCTTCACGCAGGCGGTGGCGCTGGTGGGACGCGCGGCCCCCATTCCCCGCTGACCGACTGCCGGTCAACCCGCTGATCTAATGCGCCCCCCGATTCTGCGGGGGCTGACCCTGTTGAATCGGGGGAGGCGACGAGGAGCCAGGCTGGAGCCTGGCGCTCCCAGGGCAACCCAAGAGGCCCCTCCCAGGGCAACCCGCCGCGATTCAGGTCGGAACGGACCCGGGGGGGTCAGGCGCTTGTGGGAGTCGCGAAGATGGAGGCGAGCTTCTTCGCGTCCACGCGTTGGGCCATGGGGA
>JANOFW010000051.1:0-1921 GCA_031413835.1 Planctomycetia bacterium | reverse complement strand
GAGCTCGAGGCCGTCTACCCCAAGCTGCGCGCCAACTTCGTGCGCTCGCGCTACATGGACTGGCCGCGCGACCCGCTGACGGGCGCGGCGTACTCGTTCCCCGCGCCGGGCCAAGTCACCACCGTGGGCCCCGCGCTGCGCGCGGGCGTCGGCGGGCGGCTGCACTTCGCCGGCGAGCACTGCTGCTACGCCTTCGTGGGCTACATGGAGGGCGGCCTCCAGAGCGGCATCGCCGCCGCCGCTCGCCTCGCCCAACGCGACGGCCTCGCCGCAATCGCCGTCCCCAAACACGAGCGCAAGCCCGTCGTCGCCGAGGAGCCCAAGTAGGGGCGACGTTACGGCCGCAAGGCGGCCGGGGCCACGGGCGCGGTGACCACGTGCCCACCGAGCAGTGCCGAGAGGCGCGGCGGTCCGGTCGGCGTGAGCGTGAGGCGGATGGCGTTCCAGCCCGCCTTCAAGTGCGCCGCGGCGAAGGCCAGCCGCGAGGGGCCCGCGTCGGCGGTCTCCAGCGCGCGCTGACCGGCCCACTCGACGCTGACCGCGCCCGTGGTGGTCAGGATCAGCTGGTAGAAGCCGTCGCTCGCGACCTGGATCTCGCCCTCCAGGATCAGCGTCTTGGGCTGGGGGACCTTCAGGTCCGCCAGCGCCTTCGTCAGCGCCTCGTCGGTGAGCGCCGGCAGCAGGCCTTCATGGGCCTTCTTCTTCTCGTCAGTCGCCACGAGCTTCAAGCCCGTCGAGCCTGCGGCAGGCGCCTTGGCGTCCTTGGGCTTCTTGGGCTTGGCCGGCTTCGCCGGCGGCTTGTCGGCGGGCGCGGCGACGGCGAACGTGAGGGGTGCGCTGCGTGCCGCCGGTCCGGCCGCGTAGCGGGCGCGTGCCACGAGCGCCACCGGAGCCGGTCCCAGGGTCAGAGTGTCCACCTCAAGCTTGAACGCGCCGGCCTTGACGGGTGCGGTCGCCAGCAGCCGTGCGCCCAGCAGCAGGTCCACCTCGGTAGCCTCCGCCGCCCTGCCCGTGAGCGTGGTCTTGGTGCCGTAGCGCGGCGCGTCCTTCGGCCCCTGGCAGGTGACCGCGCGACCCGCGTTTGCCACCTTCAGGAGACGGATCGCGTGCGAGCGCGTCTCAATGTAGTCGTCGGCTACGTGGACGACGCGCACCTCGTGCACGCCGTCGTCCTCCTTGCTTGTGTCCCAAGGCAGCGGCTCGCCCTGCGCGGCGCCGCCCGCCAGGCGTCCGTCCACCCAGAGCTCGAGCACCCCCGCGTCCTGTACCGACGCGCGCACCTCCTGGAGGCCGCCGATCGGGGCGTCCCCGGTGGGCGCCGTGATCTCGACCTTGGCGAAGCGCGCGAACGGCCTTGCCAGCGGATCGCCCACTACCAGCGTCTGCCAGGGGCCCGCCAGGCTCTGGTAGTAGGCCTCGGCCAGCGAGCAGCCGCGCGCGTAGTGGGCGTGGATCGTGGGCAGCGGGAACTTCTGCCAGAGGGCCAGGGGCTCGGCCGCCGTGCCCGAGGAGCCGGCGGCGCCCGCCCGGATCAGCTCGCAGAGCTTGGTCTGGCCCCCATGGCTGAAATCGGCCCCGAAAGAGGTCAGGTGCTCGACGATGGCGCCGGGCAGCAGGGTGCTGCCGCTGCCGGCCCAGGTGAGGCCCGCCGCGCCCAGGACGGCGCCGATCACGTCGCTCTTGCCCTTGGGCACGATGCCGTCCTGGCCGTCCTCGCCCTTGGTGAGCACCAGCGCCTTGCGCCCCAGCCCCTTGACATTTTCCTTTCAACCGGGAAAATGCTCTGCAAGGAGGAATGGGTTTCATGGCTAGCCTGCCGCAACAAAAAGAACCGAACTTTCGCGGTGCGGCCCTACCCCCTCTGTCTATGCGCCCAGGCTTCACCTGAGTGGCGCTCATTTCTTGACGGCGTGTCCGGCTT
>JANOFW010000050.1:0-2011 GCA_031413835.1 Planctomycetia bacterium | reverse complement strand
GCCGCGGAGGACGCCGTGTAGTCTTCCTACATCAGGACGACGCGGTGGCCCGAGCGCCCCCAGTCCAGCGCCCCGCCCCCTCCCAGGACTCCCGTGGCCGAGCAGCCCCCCAAGCCCCCTCCCGGCTCCCCCGCTCCCGACGACGGCACCCAGGAGCAGATCGCCCGCGAGCTGGCCCGCTCTCTCGGCATGGACCCGGCGGGCGCGGTAGCGGCCCGACGGGACGCGGTCGAGGCCGACGCCTCCGCCGCGGGCGGCGAGGCGCCGAGCAGCGAGGGTCGGCTCAAGCTCGACAAATCGGGCGCGCTGATCGGCATCGAGAAGCTGCGGCCGGTGCGGGCGCATCCGCGGCCGGAGGGCGAGGCGCCTCTGGCGGCGGTGACAGCGTCGGCGGGCGGCGTGCGCGTCTACCCGGCCTCTGGTCAGCCAGCCTCGGGCAGTCCTGCTCCTGTCCCTCCCGCCTCGGCCCCGCCGCCCGGCGCTCCCAAGAAGGCAGCGCTGCCCGCGCGCATCGGCGCGCACGTCCCGGCCGGCTTCCCCGGCGCGGGTGCCGGCGACGACGAGGTCGCGATCCCTGGCGGAGGGTTCCTCTACGGCGAGGATCGTCAGGTCCACATCGTCCCTGGCTATCGCATCGACCGCGTGCCGGTCACGCACGGCGCCTACGAGCGCTTCGTGCGCGAGACCGGACACCGGCCGCCGCTCTACTGGCCCGCGGGCCACATGCCCGAGGAGCTGCGCGACCATCCCGTGGTCGGGGTGGACTACTTCGACGCGTTGGCCTACGCGCGCTGGCAGGGCAAGGATCTGCCCTTCGAGGACGAATGGGAGCGCGCGGCGCGCGGCACCGACGGTCGCTCCTGGCCCTGGGGCGAGGCGGGCGACCTGGCCCACAGCAACACCGCGCGCCAGGGCCTCAAGATGACCCTGCCGGTGGGGTTCCAGCCCGAGAACGAGTCGCCCGACGGCGTGCAGGACATGGTCGGCAACGTCTGGGAGCTGACCCATTCGCCGGCGCCCGGCGGCGGCGTGGTGGTGCGCGGAGGTTCCTGGTTCGACTTCGCCTTCCACGCCAAGACCTGGTTCCGCTTCGCCGCGCGGCCCACGGCCCGCAACGGCACGATCGGCTTCCGCTGCGTGCGTCGCACGGGTCCGCGCCACGACGCCGCCAGCGAGGTCGATCCGAGCATGGTCGAGGGCGAGATCGCGGGCCGCCGCGGCGCGCAGCCGCCGGTGGACCCGTCCCAGTTCTCGCCCGACCGCCGCGACCTCGTGCCCGACTACCGCCGTCTGCGCGTGATGCTGGCCGAGCGACAGGTGGCCGACGCGGTGGGTGGTGCACTGCCCAGTCCGAGCCGGCCCTCCGCGCCTCCGCCGCCCGCGCCGCCGATGGCCGCTGCGCCGGCACCGCCGAAGGCCGCGGCACCCGCCCCGCTCAAGCCCGTGGCCCCGCCGGCTCCGCTGCCCTCGTCGAAGGCCGCGCCACACCCGAGCAGGCCGTTCACGTCGGCGGTGCCACCTGCGCCCGCGCCGCTCCAGCCTCCCGCGGTGCTCCCCACGCCGAGCGCCCCTGCTGCGACGACACCCGTGCCCGTGCCCGTGCCAGAGGCGCCGCTGCACGTGCTGCTGCCCACCGGACGGGCCGCGTCCGCGTCCTTCGCCCCCCCGGTGCCCCCCGAACCCCTGTCCCCGGCGGCTGCCCCGTTCGCGGGCGCTCCGGCGTCCCCTGCGGCGCCGGAGCCGCCCCCCAGCCTCGAGCAGCTGGCCACGCAGCGCACGCCGCGCGCGCTGTGGATCTTGCTCGCCGTGGGCTTCGCCCTGCTGCTCGGCTTGCTCGTGTGGCTGCTCGATCCCGGCGCTGCGAAGCCCGTCGTGCCGCCCACGCCTCAGCCTGGGCCCGAGGTGCCCGCCCGAAGCCCGAAGCGCGAAGCCGGGCCGCGCCCCTACGTCCCCGCGTCGCGGTCGCGCAGGTCGGCTGGGAGCGCCGCCTGCTGGATGCGCGTGGCGAGTT
>JANOFW010000049.1:0-6518 GCA_031413835.1 Planctomycetia bacterium | reverse complement strand
CCTTCAAGCCCTCATGCGCGTCGGCGGGCACGATCAGCTCCTCGCCCTCGCCGTTGCTGTTCTGGCCGCTGACCTCGCAGATCAGCAATGAGTGGTAGGCGACCAGCGCGCGCCCCGACTCGCTCACCAGCGTGGGCACGGGCACGTTCTCGGCCTGGCAGGTCTCCTTGACGAAGTAGACCACGTCGTTGGCGTACTCCTGCACGGAGTAGTTCATGCTGGCGTCGTAGGAGGTGTTGCTGCCGTCGTAGTCCACGCCCAGGCCGCCGCCGACGTCGAGGTGATCGACCGGGCAGCCCTCGGCGCGCAGCTTGGCGTAGACGCGCGCGCCCTCCTTCACGGCGACCTTGATGCGCTTGATCTCGGGGATCTGGCTGCCCACGTGGAAGTGCAGCAGACGGAAGCAGTCGAGCATGCCGGTGCGCTTGAGCTGGTCCACCGCGTCGATCAGCTCCTGCGTCGTCAGGCCGAACTTGGCCTCGGTGCCGCCGGACTTCTCCCACTTGCCGCTGCCGCGGGCGCGCAGGCGGATGCGGATGCCGATCAGGGGCTTGACGCCGGCCTCCTCCGAGACGCGCTGGATCAGGGCGATCTCCTGGGGCTTCTCGACGATCAGGAAGACCTTCTTCCCCAGGGCCACGCCGCGCAGCGCCAGCCGCACGTAGGCCGCGTCCTTGTAGCCGTTGCAGATGATCACGGCGTCGTCGGCCAGCTCGTTGGCCAGCGCGATGGCGAGCTCGGCCTTGCTGCCCGCCTCCAGACCCATCCCCAGGGGGCGTCCGGCGGCGATGAGCGGCTCGAGCACCTCGCTCTGTTGGTTGACCTTGATCGGGAAGACGCCGCGGTAGGCGCCGGAGTAGCTGAACTCCTGGATGGCCTTGCCGAAGGCGCCGAAGATCTCCTGCACCCGGTTGGCCAGGATCTGCGGGAAGCGCACGAGCACGGGGAAGCGCGCCTTCTTGGCCTTGAGCCGCGGCACGAGCTGCATCAGGTCCACGGCCACGTCGTCGCGGTTGGGGCGCACCACGAGATGGCCGCGCGCGTTGACGTCGAAGTAGCCGTTGCCCCAACCGTCGATCCCGTAGAGGCGGACCGCGTCGCGCACCGTGAACGTCATGAGGCGTGCTCCGGAGAAGGCGCGCTCCGGCACGCCGAGCGCCCCAGCATCGCTGCGGACGCGCCCGCTGAGAGGAAAGACGCCAGCGCCCCGAAACGCAAGGGGCCTCTCGCGTTCGAACGCCGGCTATCGAGGAGGAGGCGTCGCGACGGGCTCAGGCGCCGGTTCTCCAGCCACCGTGAGCGGCCGATAGGTGCTGCCGGGGCGGCGGCGCGTCACGAGCGCCTTCACGAGGCGCTCGCCCTCCACCAGCGCGTCGGCGGCCGCCTGGCCCGCGACGATGCGCCCCACCACGCTGACGCTGCCGTGGAGATGCAGCGCGCTGCCCGAGGCCAACAGGAACTGGCTGCCCTCGGCGTCCTTGCCGGCGCCCAGCAAGGCCACGGTCCCGCGAAACGCCCGCCGCGAGGAGGTCTCGGTGGGGATGGCGTAGCCCGGTCCGCCGCCCCCGATCCAGCGCGCCTCGGCGCCCTCCTTCGTGAAGGGGTCCCCCCCCTGGAGCACGAAGTAGGGGTCGTTTCGGTGGAAGGTCGTGCCGTCGTAGAAGCCATGCTCGACCAGCCAGACGAGGTTCTTCACCGCGTTGGGCGCGTCGTCCTCGAATAGCTCGAGCGTGATCTCGCCCTTCGAGGTGCTCAGCGTGACGCGCGGCAGGTCGCCCTTGGCGTCGTCGGCCGCGCGGCGCTGGAGCTCGCGCGCCCAGTCCGTGACCGCGGCGCGTGCGCGCTCGAGGTGCAAGGTGATGAGCGCCTCCGACGGGTAGCGCGCGGCCAGGGGCTCGAACAGCTCGACGGCCCGGGCGAACTCGCCCCGCTTGTAGAGCAGCAGCGCGCGCGCCAGCGCCGTGCCCTCGCGCGCATAGGGCTGCTGGGCCGCCGCCGCGTCGTCGGCGGCGCGCGCGAGGGCCGCCTCGAAGTCGGTCGGCGCGCTGGAGGAACCTTCGGCCAGGGCCTGGCTGAGCAGCTTGACGTGCAGCTGGATGGCCGCCTCGCGGCAGCCGGGCATGGCCGCGAGCGCCTCGCGGTAGGAGCGCTCGGCCAGCTCGGCGAGCCCCAGGCGCTGGGCCACGTCGCCCTGGATCCAGCCCACCCAGGCCTTGAGGTCGGGACGCAGACGCGCGATCTCCTCGAGGGGCCCCAGCAGCCGCCCCTTGAGGGCGCGGGCCTGCTCCTCGGGCGAAGCGGCGGGCGGTCCCTCGTGGCTCGCCGTCTGGAACTCACGCCACGCCTCCAGCCGCTCCTCGTCAATGGCGTCCTCGGCCGCTAGGGCCGCCAGGCGTGCGGCCTCGCCCTCGTAGAAATAGTCACCGCTCCAGGCAGCGTCCCCCGGAGCCAGGCGCAGCCACGCGGCCGGCGCCGAGAACAGGCCCCCTACGGGCACGGCCGCCACCAGGTTGGGCGTACGGCTCGTGATGGCCAGCGCGAGACGCATCGGGGCCCCCGGGCCCCCCAGATCGAGCCCCTCGATCGGTAGTGCAAGCTCAAGCGACCAGCCGCCCAAACGCGACCAGTCGGCCGCGCCCCGCACGGCGTAGCCTTTGGCGCGCGTCGCACCGCGCGGACCGCGCACGCTGTAACGCGCCGCGCGCATCTCTTGCGGCGCGTAGCCCACCGAGACCGCGTCGGCCGCGTTCACGAGCGTCTCCGGGCCGGCCATGACCCGCAGGCCCATGCCCATGCCGGGATCCTCGGCCAGGCTCACGGCCACCCACAAATGACCGGCCGTCTCCAGCACGCGCACATCGGGCGTGAGCGTGAGGCGCTTCGTACCGGGGGGCGGGGGGGGCGCCTCGAAGCTGTCCCCCGGCAGCCGCAGGGCGTGCTTCCAATCCGCTTCGTCGGGGCGTCCGTCGAGCGTCAGGCCCTCGGCGTGCGGCACGACCTGCAACGGCTGGCCTGCGGGCGGTGCGTCTTCGCCCTGCGCCACGGGCAGGCTCACGCTCCACGCCGCGAGCAGCACCCCCGCCCGCGTCAGGATCCGGTAGACCTCGCGCATCACGTACTCCTGCTCCCGCTGGGGAGGTCCGGCAGACCCATCGCCCGCCGGAGGTCACTCCGGGGACGCCGACTCACCACGCACCGGCACGCTGGATGGGGAGCGGAAGGGCCATGAGGAGGACGTCGTGGCCTCTGCGGCCAGGAGGACGACGAAGGGCCCTGAGCGCCCCCAGCCCAGCGCGCCGCATGTGGCCGCAAGGGAAGTGCGAACGCGAGCCATTAGAGCAGGCCGCGCAGGGCATGCAGCAGCGTGCCTGAGGCGGCCGCGCAGGGCAGGTTGTCGTCCGGGGGGATGCGCACGAGATCGATCAGCGCCGCCGCGCCGGCGGCGCAGGCGGCGCGCGCCAGGGACGGAGCCTCGCCCGCCTCCACCCAGGGGCAGCCGACGGCCAGGGCCGCCACGGCCTGCCCCAGGCCGAAGGCCGCCAGCGTGCCGACGAGCAGGAACGCCGGCGTACCCGACCAGGTCGCCTTGCGGTGCCCGAACAGAGCCGGTGCGGGCACCAGTCGCCCCACCACGGCGGCCGCCGCGTCACCGAAGGCCAGCACGCCCCAAGCCGCGGCCGCCTCGGCCGCGGGCAGCAGCAGCACCAAGCCCAGCACGGCCAGGGGGTAGGTCTTGAGGCCCGAGAGGAACGGCTCGCCGGGCCGCTCGAGCCGGCGCCCCAGCGCCAGGCGCGGCAGCACCAGCCAGTTCAAGGCGATCGCCGCCAGCGCCATGCCGACCGCGCCCCAGCGCGGCAGCACGCCGAGCAGCAGGGCGTTGAGGCCCATGGCCGCGTGGACCGCGGGCCGCAACCAACCGTGCGGAGCCGCGGCCGCGCTCACGGCACCTCCACCAACGACCAGCCCGCGTGGCACGTCAGCGGGGCCGCGTCCCCTGGCGGCCCGCTCTCCAGGCACACCAGCAGGCCGCCGGGGGCCAGCACGCGCCGCGCCTCAGCCCGCGCGCGTGGCGCATCCTCCCAGGGCCCGTGGCCATCGCCTCCGTGGTCCACGACCAGGTCAAAGGCACCGTCGGCCAGCGGCAGGTGCGCGGGATCGGCCACGGCGAAGTCCACGCCCCGGCGCGTCAGGCGCCCGAGGTCGAGTTCCACCTCGCGCCGTTCCTCCCCCGGCCAGGGGAGGCGGAAGCCCTCCTCGGTCACGGCCAGGTTGCGCGCGCGGCGTACGCGCGCGGCGCTGCGGTCCAGGCCCAGCACGCTCGCGCCCTGCGCCGCGAGCAGGAAGGCGCCGCGCCCGACGCCCGTGCCTAGGTCGAGCGCGCGGCGCCAGGGCCCACGCGCCGCTACGCTCGCGATCAGCGTCTCGAGCGTTTCGTCTTCGGGGGCGCGGGGGCGGCGGGCCTCGGGCTCAGCGGCCAGATCGCCGTAGTGCAGCGTCACCTCCTCGAAGGGCACCACGTCCACACCCGAGCCCAGACCGCCGAGCACGTAGCGCACGATGCGTGGATCGGCCAGCGGCGTCCGTCGGTAGACGCTCCCCTGCGCGCGCAGGTGCTCGCCCAGGTTCCTGGGCAGGATCGCGCTGCCCCCCGCCACGAAGCGCACCTCGAGGCAGCCGTGGCAGACCAGGAACCCCTCGACGATCTCGTCCCCCGCCTCGCGCGTCGCATCGAGCTCGTAGGCGCCGCCACAAGCGGGGCAGGCGAGGACGTCGAGCCAGGCGCGATGCATCCCCGCCAGCCTACTCAGACGCGCGCGTCTAGTTCATCTTCACGCCGAACAGATCGACATCGAGGCCGGCGAAGCGGCTGCGCTGCTCGGGCTTCAAGTAGGCGTCGGTGCGCTTGCGGAAGTCGCCGGCCAGCTGGATGGCGCGGGCGATGTAGGTCTCGTCCGTGCCCGGGATCTTGAGCTGGAAGAGGTCCAAGAAGACCTGCGTGCGCTTGGGGTCGCCCTCGGGGAGCTGGTCGGCGGCGCCGACCTCCTCGAGCAGCACGCGCCCGTCGGGGCGGCGCTCCGACAAGAGCGCGAAGAGCGAGCCCTGGACGTCCTCGAGGTCGCGGCGAAAGTCGTTCTCCTGGTTGCCGTCGAGAGCCAGGTGCTCGGCGAGAGCGGCGAAGGTGGGCTTGTGCGGCAGCACGCCGGAGGTGGCCGCGGCGGCCACCTTCTGCTTGAACTCCGGCTCGTCGCTCACGCGGGCCAGCACGTCGCGCACGCCCTGCTCGAAGGCGGCCGAGCCGGCCGCGGCGCCGCTCGTGCCCGAGCCTGCCTTCGCGGCCGCGCCCACGCGTTCGTGGAGCGCGGCGAGGTCGCGCTTGAGCGCCTCGAGCTCGACCTTGCTGACCGGCCCGCCGCCCACGACCAGCGAGGGGCCCGCGGACTCCGTGCCTGCCGCGGGGGAGGCGCGCCCGGGCGCGGCGGACGGCGCGGCCTCCAGCGCCTCGAGGCGCCGGGCGAGCTCGCGGTTCTGCGCGGCCAGGGTGAACCCCACGGCGCCCACGCCCAAGCAGGCGATCCAGGGAAGCCAGGTGGAAACGGTCATGGTGCGGCTCCGGGGTGAGGACAGGCGGACGTACCGCGCTACGCCGGCGGGGTTTCGCCGACCGCCCCCCGGCCCCCCTTGCGTGTCCTGGAGGACGCCGCCGGCGTCCTCTAGGACACGCCCTGAATCTGAATGAGGGGTGCCTTGGGCGTCTGGGCGACGCGGATGGCAGCCTGGCGGGCGACCTCGCGCACGACGTGCATGAGCGCGTCCTTGACCTCGCGCGGGGCGGCGGGATCGGCCAGCGCGGGCAGGCCCTCGTCGCCGCCGGCGCGCACGCTCGAGTGCAGCGGCACGGCGCCCAGGAACGGCAGGCGGCGCTCCTGCGCCCAGGCCTCGGCGCCCTTGTGCCCGAAGATCTCGTCGCGGTGGCCGCACTGCGGGCAGAGGTACCAGGACATGTTCTCGACCAGGCCCAGGATCGGGATCTTGAGGCTCTGGAACATGCCCACGGCCTTCTGGACGTCGATCAGCGAGACGTCCTGCGGCGTGCTCACCACGACCGCCCCGGTCACGGGCACGGTCTGCGCCAGGGTCAGTCCGACGTCGCCCGTGCCTGGAGGGAGGTCCACGATCAGGTAGTCGAGCTCGCCCCAGATCACGTCGGAGAGGAACTGGCGCACCACGCCGTGCACGATGGGGCCACGATTGATTTGAGCTGGACGGCTCTTAATGCGGATGGTTTTGAAGTTTCAAGATCCAGTACTACCGATGGTGTTTTTAGTTTAATCGCTACTTTGGATGCAAGTGGTACTACATTTAGAAATAATTTACTATTGCCCCATACGGACTATTTCTACACAATCAAAGCATTTAATGCTGGAGGTTATTCTTCAAGTTCAGCTGTTTTTAGTACAACAACTGTTAATTCAATACCATCAATTACGACAGAAGTGCCTGATTATAATTTGGAAATT
>JANOFW010000048.1:0-6683 GCA_031413835.1 Planctomycetia bacterium | reverse complement strand
TTGGCGGGGGCCCGCGCCCTGAGCGAGCGCGAGCCCGCTTTGGCGCGCGTCGTGGCCGCCTGGGGCCCTCCGGACATCGAGCAGCGGCCTTCCACCTTCGCCACGCTGGCCCGCGCGATCGCCTACCAGCAGCTCTCGGGCAGGGCGGCGGCCACCATCTGGGGGCGCGTGAAGGACCTCGTGGGGGGGCGCGAGCCCGGGGCAGGGGAACTGCTCCGACGGCGTCCCGCCAGCCTCAGGGCCGCCGGCCTCTCGACCGCCAAGGTGGCCGCGGTGCGCGACCTGGCGGCCCACGTCGAACGCGGCGACATCGTGCCCGGCAGCCTCCATCGCCTGGACGACGAGCAGGTCGTGGAGCTCTTGACGCGCGTACGCGGCATCGGCCGCTGGAGTGCGCAGATGCACCTGATCTTCTCGCTGGGTCGCCTCGACGTCTGGCCCACGGGCGATCTGGGCGTGCGCAAGGGCTACGCGCTCTGGCGGGGCCTGGCCGAGATGCCGACGGAGAAGTCGCTCGAGCCGTTGGGGGAGATCTACCGCCCCTTCCGCACGCTGGCGGCTTGGTATGCGTGGCGCGCCATCGACCTACGCCTCGCCTGAGGAAGGCCAGCCACGGAAGGCGGGCGGCGCGGCTACGTTGGGCTCTTGGTCCAGCCCGGAGGCGTCATGTACTTCAAGGATCTCGAGCAGCGCGACCCGCCGGACTCCGCCGGGCGCTTCGCGGTCGGCATTCGCGCGGCGCGCGCGAGCGGCGCGGCGATCCCCGGCATCTGGCACCTCTTCGCGGCCAACCCGGAGGCAGCCAAGCACCTGTGCAGCTGGGTGCAGGTCGTGATGCGCGGACCCTCGCCGCTCTCGCCCGGCCAACGCGAGCTGATCGCGGCCTTCATCTCGTACCGCAACCACTGTCTCTTCTGACACGCCGCCCACGCCGCGGTCGCGGCCTACCTGCTCAAGGACCGCGCCCTCGTGGACGCCGTCTGCCGCAACCCCGAGACGGCCCCGATCAGCGCCAAGGACAAGGCCCTGTGGCGCTATCTCGCCAAGGTGAACGACTCGCCGGCCAAGGTGGCCCAATCCGACGTGGACGCCGTCAAGGCCGCCGGCTGGGACGAGCAGGCGATCTACGACGCCGCCACCGTCTGCTCGCTGTTCAACTTCTTCAACCGCTGGATCGACGCCGCCGGCGTGCCCCCCCCGCCCCCCGGCCTCTACGAGAAGCGCCTGGAGCTCCACGGCGACATGGGCTACGTCATGTAGGTGGGGAGGCTACCCGCCCGGCGTAGACAGCCAGGCCAGGTCGGTGAAGTCCATGGCGCAGGCGTCCACCGCCAGGCCCAGCGCGTCGCCGGGGAGGTCGTAGGTGCCGACCTCGTCGCCGTTCACGCGCAGCGTGACCCGGGTGCCGTCGCGCAGACCCTCGAAGCGGTAGGGCTGGCCCTCGAGCGGGCGCATCGGGACCAGGGCGGGCAGGTACTCCCACTGGCCGCGCTGGAAGCGCTGCACCTTGAAGCCGTAGGGGCTGACGAGGGCGACGGTGAAGTCGTTCAAGTCGGTGAGGTGCAGCAGCAGCCCTGCGGCCCAGCGGCCCTGCTCGGGGGGACGCACGCTGGCCGAGACACCCGTCGCGCGCCCGCGCACGCGGCAGACGCTGACGCCCGTGCTGTTGCCGCGCACGGCGCGGGCGCCGCGGGCGTCCCAGTCGAGATGCACGGGAGCCAGCGGCTCCTGCACGAGCGGGAGCCAGTCGCGCCAGGCCGTGAGCAGCCGCTCGGGCGGGCCCATGACGCGGCCGAAGATGCCGCGCGTCGTGGCGCCGCGATCGAGCTTCTCGGCCAGGGTCTCGAAGCGCTCGCGCCAAGCGCCGCTCTCGCCCTCCACCAGGAAGCGCACGAGGTGCATGGCTTCCGGGCGTTCGCTCGACTCGCCGCCCACCAGGCGCTGGATGTCGAAGGCCGGCGCGCGCACGGTCTCGAGCGCCTTGCCGGCGCGGTTCTCGAGCGAGAGCGGGGGCACGACGCCCAGACGCAGGGTGGCGCCGTCCCAGGTGTGGTGCGAGAGGTGCTCGGCCAGACCCTCGATGTACCAGCCGGCCGCGGGGGCCCGGTTGCCGGTGCGCGCGAGGTAGTGGAACTGGTGCGAGGCCTCGTGCAGCAGCAGCGTGCGCGTGTACCAGGCCGTGGGCTGGCGGTAGAGGAAGGCACCGCGCGAGACGGGGTCGTAGTAGCCGCCGGCGGCGCTGCCGGGGGGCGTGCCGCCGGCGGCACGGATCGCCTGGGTCCAGCCCTCCGCGCCCTCGTGCACACTGACCACGAGCTTGGCCTCGCGCGCCAGGGGTGGCTCCGCCTCGAAGAAGGCCTTGAACTTCGGCCAGGCCGCCTCGAGCACCCGGCCCCACTCCTCGGCCTCCGCCCGTGGCCCCTCGCTGCGCAGCTCGTAGTGCGTGGTGCGCACCGGTGCCGTCTGTTCGGGGACGGCGGCCTCTGGGGCCCCGGCCAGGAACAGCAGGAGAGCGCCGCCCGCGAGCGACGCGACGCGCCACGCTCGGCGGCGCATCGGGGGGGGCGCGGGGGGCGGCGGGGGCGGCATGGCGGGGGCCAAGTCTAGGGGGGCACGGGGTCGGCGGCTGTGGTAGGAGGATGTGCTTCCTGGCCGCGCCCCCGCGGCCCCCGGAGACCTGCCATGCGCGCACTCCACCGGATGCTCGGAGCCCTCTTGCTCGGTGCCTTCGTCGTCTCGCCCGGCCCGGCCGGCGCCGACGACCCCCCCGCGGCCCCGGCCGCGCCCGAGACGATCGCCCAGGACTGGAAGAAGGGGATCAAGCTCAAGAACTCGGCCCACGCCAAGGAGCGTGGCGCCTACTGGGAGGCCAAGGTCAAGCCCGCCGACAAGGACATCTTCTGGCTGGGCATGATCTGGGACAAGGCGAGGGAGCACGAGAAGGCCATCGCCTGCTTCGAGGCCTACATGAAGATCGAGGGCGGCGCCGACACCAACCGCGAGTCTTCCCTGGCCAAGATCCTCGACAACCAGGCCTTGCTGAAGAACTGGGAGAAGGCCATCGCGGCCGGCCAGGAGGTGCTCAAGCTCTATCCCGCCTCCAAGAACGCCCCCGGCACCTGGAGCGACCTGGGCCGCGTCTACCGGCGCAAGGGCGACCTCGAGAAGGCCGCGGGCGCGTTCCGCGAGGCCACCGTGCTGCTGCGCGGCACGGCGCTCTTCGACCTGGTGGACCTGCACATGACCGCGGGCGAGATCGACAAGGCCAAGGCGGCCATGAACGAGCATCGCTCCGTGTTCCAGAAGGAGGCCCTGAAGGTCAACTTCGACATGCTTGAGGCCTTCTTGGGCCGCATCGGCCAGCCGGCGCCGAGCCTGGAGGCCGGCATCGAGGTGGGCAGCGGCGAAGCTGTCAAGGCCTACGGCCCCAAGCCAACCTTTCTCTACCACGCCCACGTGGGGGCCCAGCTCTTCAAGCTGCGGATGGCGAACTGGCAGGGCCTGCGCAGCGCCTGGGAGGAGAACGTGAACTGCGTCGCGCTGTTGACCCTCAAGAAGTACGACGCCATCGCCCAAAAAGAGGACCTGACCATCACGCCCGAGCAGGAGCAGGAGAAGATCATGAAGGTCCTGGGCGAGGAGGGGCGTGGTACCCCCGCCCTGCTCGTGCCCCAGAGCGTCTTCGACGCCCTGCCGATGCGCTGGCCGGGGCAGATGATCCTGGTGGACGCCGAGGGCAAGCTGCGCTGGATGCGGATGAACGACGAGAACAACGACGGCTACGACTGGATCTGCGCCCAGGAAGCCCTGACCAAGCTCACGGGCGGCTAGGCGACCGCAAGCCGGAGGGCGCGTGGCCGACCTGAGCGCGCTGGCGCTGATCTACGACATCCGCGGCTTCACGGCGGCCAGCAAGCGGCTCAAGACGGCCGATCTGGGCGCCTTCGCCACGGGCGCGCACCGCGTGGTGCTCGACTTGTTCGCCGCGCAGCCGCCCACGTTCGTCAAGAACCTGGGCGACGGCCACCTGCTGCTCTGGGAGTGCCCCACGGGCCTCGACCAGGCGCTCGTGGAGGCCGTCGTGGAGGGCGCCGGCCGGGCGCGCACGGCCTTCGCCGCCTTCGCGCAGGCCCAACGACGGGCGGGGCTCGAGTTCCCAGGTCAGGTCGGCATCGGCGTGGCGTTCGGCGAGGTCTCGCGCTCGGACGACTACTACGGCCGCGCGCTCAACCTGGCGGGAAGGCTCCAGAACGAGGCGCGGCCCGAGGGCCTGGCGCTCGACGGCTCGGTCTTCGAGGCCGTCACGCGCCGTCACGGCGAGCTGCGCGAGCGCTTCAAGCGTGCCAAGGTGCACTTGAAGGGCCTGGGCAGCACGATCGTCTACGTCGATCGGCCGTTCTCGTGGGCCCGCGCGCTCGCGCCCTGGGTCAAGGTCCTGGCGGTCCTCGCGTTGCCGCTGGCCTACCTGGCGCTGTGCGATGCGGGGCTGGGCCTTCCCGCTGGCGAGAGCCTCCGGCGCGCCATCGACGCCAAGGGCTGGTCGCTGCTGCGTCCCGTGGTGGACGACGCGACCTTGCGCTCCACCGCCGACGCCCAGCGCCGGCGCTTGGCGGAGGCGCTGCTGGCGGCGCGCGTGCCGGGCGGCTGGTTCTACACCTCGTTTCCCACGCGCACGCCGCTGAGGCCCGACCAGGCGGCCGTCGAGGCCGAGCGGCGCGCCGAGGAGGAGCGCTCCCTCGACGTCTGGAGCACCTCCCAGGCCGTCTTCGCCCTGCTGCAGGCGCCGCATCTGGGGCGGGCCGACTACGAGCGCGACCTGCGCCCCGTGCTCGACGTCGTCTTCGGCGACGGCCGGCTGGTGGAGGTCGAGGGTCGGCTCTGGGGCTGGCGTCCGCGGCACGACGAGGTCTACACCCAGGCCGAGCCCACGCTCTGGACCGTGGCGGCGCTCGCCGCGGCGCTGCGTCGTCCCGGCCTCCTCGAGGGCCCCGAGCGGGCGGAGGTAGTTCGGCGGCTTGCGCGCGCGCAGGAGGCGGCCATGACCTTCCGTCCGCTCGAGACGGGGGCCTGGAACATCTTCCCGCAGCAGACCTCGCCCGCGCGCTACAGCCCCTACAGCAGCGCGCTGGCGCTGCTGGCGCTGCTCGAGTGCCGGGCCGCCGGAGAGCCCTGGCAAGGCGACGCGGTACGGCTCGAGCGCCTGATCGCCGAGACGGCGGGCTTCCTGGCGCGTACCTTCGAGAGCGGGACCTCCCCCCCGGGCTGGCGCCGAACCTCCGAGTCCAGCGACAAGGTCTCCAACGGGCTCACGCTGCAGATCCTGGCCACGCTGCTACGCGCCGAGGCCGAGGCCGGTGTCGCGCTGCCGCTGCCCGTGCTCGCCGCCATCCCCGACCTGCTCGTGGAGCGCGCGGCGGCGCGCGCCCATGACGACTACGACATGGGCGAGTACATCGTGCCCTTCACCTCCCACGAGGGGCGGGCCACGAGCGGCAAGGAGGGGATCAACTTCCTCTCCCATCCCTGGGCGATCGAGTGCGCCTCGCGCTGGCTGGCGCGCGCGGCCCGCGTGGGTGCCGACGCCGCGGACGTCGTGCGTGTGCGTCGCGCCTTGGGCCACCTCGTGGTGGATGTGGGGCCCGAGGCGCTCGGCAAGGCCGAGGGCGGCTACATCTTCGTGGCCTCTGAGACGCTGATCGGGCTCTCGAGCGTGCCCACGCCGGAGAGCCCGTGAGCCTGCTCGAGCGCGTGCTCGCCTGCCGGCGCCACGACCTCGCGGGCCTCGCGCCCTTCGAGATCGATGGTGCGCGCTACGGCTGGGTCCGGGCCCAGGCGGCGAAGGAGCTGGGCGAGGCGCGCGGCGCCTTCGCCTGGGACGGGCGGCGCCTCACGCTGCGTCCCGGCCTGAGCGATCCCGCCTCGCGCACGGCCGCCGCGGCGGAGACGCTGCGCGAACGCGCCCAACGCGGCCTGCTCCCGGGCTGGCGCGACGAGTCCTACTCGATCGTGGAGGCCTGGGGCGCGCGCGAGGTCATGCGCCTGGAGCGGGCGGCGGCGCCGCTCTTGGGCGTGCGGGTCTTCGGCGTGCACGTCAACGGCTGGGTGAGGGGGCCGCGGGGGCCGCTGCTCTGGGTGGCCCGGCGCAGCCGCGCCAAGCCCAGCAGCCCGGGCAAGCTCGATCACCTCGCGGCGGGGGGCCAGCCTGCGGGGCTCACCCTGCGCGAGAACCTGGCCAAGGAGGCCAGGGAGGAGGCGGGGGTGCCGCCGGACCTCGTCCTAGGCGCCGTGCCCGTCGCGCCGTTCACCTACCGCTTGCTCACGCCCGAGGGCCTGCGCGACGACACGCTCTTCATCTTCGACCTCGAGCTGCCCGCCGACTTCGTCCCGCGGCCCAACGACGGCGAGGTGGAGGAGTTCCGCCTGGTCGCGGCCGACGAGGTGCGCGAACGACTGCGAGCCGGCGAGGAGTTCAAGCACAACGTGGGCCCCTGCATCTTGGGCTTCCTGCTGCGCCAGGGGGTGGTGGGCGAGCGGGATCCCGAGCGCGCCGCGCTCGTGGCGGAGCTGGGTGCCGACGTGCTGCTCCCCTGCGTGCCCGAGCCCGCCGCGCGCTGCCTCTGAGCGCGCGCGAGCAGGTGCCGAAGCAGCGCGTCGTAGGAGAGGCCGGCGCGGGCGGCGCTCAG
>JANOFW010000047.1:0-13664 GCA_031413835.1 Planctomycetia bacterium | reverse complement strand
GCCGTTGGGATCGCTGAACACCATGCTGCCGTCCTGCTTGAGCGCCGCGCGGTTGCGCGCCAGGAAGCCCACCAGCGCGCCGCGATCCACGTAGTCGATCACGTCGTTGAGCAGCACGGCGTCGTAGGCGTCGGCCGAGAGGCGCGGATCGTCGGGGAGCGAGTGCAGCACCTCGACGTGCGTCCAGCCTTCCTTGGTCACGCGTTCGCGCACGCCCTCCAGCACGCGCGCGTCGATGTCCACCGCGGTGACCTTGCCGCGCGGCCCCACGGCCTGCGCCAGCCAGAAGGTCCAGGTGCCCTTGCCGCAGCCCACGTCGGCGATGGTCTCGCCGTTGCGCGCGCCGATCAGGCGCAGGAGGTCCTCCGCTTCGGGCGCGGGGGGCTCGGCGTTGAGGGGCAGGGCGCAGGCGAGAGCGAGCGGCGCGAGCAGCAGGAGGCGGCGCATGGCGGGGGGGCTCCGGGGACACCGTCAGCCTACGACCACGGCGGCGCGCTACCCTCGGGGCATGGCCTCTGCCCCGCCCCCGCTCCTGCTCGGCCGTCGCCTGCTGATCCTGCTGGCGCTGTGCGCCCTGGCCGCCGCGGCCTGGTGGCTCGGCGCCAACCCCGCGTCGCGTTAGCCCCACTTCTCCCGGCGCACGTTCTCGGGCGGCAGGCTTGCGGCGCGGGCCACGACGACCATGGCGTCCACGAACTCGTTCGGGCCGCAGGCGTAGAGCAGGGCCTCGGAGGGCCGCGGGGCGAGGCTCCCGACGAGCGCGGCGTCGATACGTCCGCGGCGGCCGTCCCAGACGCTCTCGGCGCTCGCGCGCGTGACGGTCGGAAGATAGGTGAGCCAGGGGTGGGCGCGCGCCGTGCGCTCGAACTCCTCGCGGAAGATCAGCTCGTCGGGCGTGCGCACGCTGTGCAGCAGCGCCACTGGATCGCGCCGCCCGAGATCGACCAGGGCGCGCAGGTAGCTGCGGTAGGGCGTGACCCCCGAGCCCCCGGCGCACAGCAGCAGGCGGCGACCCGGCGTGGCGTCGAGCAGGAAGCCACCGCGCGGTGCCTGGGCCTCGAGCACGCTGCCCACGGGCAAGGCGTAGAGGTAGCCGCCGTAGGCGCCCATGTTGCGCACCGTGGTGTCGAAGGTCCCGACCTGCGAGGGCGCCGAGGAGATCGAGTAGGAGCGGGCCACCGGGCGGCCGGCGTCGAGGGCGTGGAAGGTCACGTGCTGCCCGGGCTGGAAGGCGAAGAGCCGCTCCGCGTCCCGCGGGATCCGGAAGACGAGCGTGCGGTCCTTGGGCGTCTCCTGGACGACCCTTTCGAGCGTGACGGGGGTGGTGTGCGGCATGGGGGTGGGGACTCGGACAGTCTCCTCCCCTGGGGGGTCGGTTGCGACGGGCTTCCGGTATGCTTCGCCCCGGTCGTGCGGGAGGCTTCCCATGCCGCGTCTGGTGATCCGCAAGGGCGAGGGCGCGGGCAAGGACCATGCCCTTTCCGGCACCTGCGTGGTGGGACGCCAGGACACGGCCCATTTCGTGCTCGGAGACGGCCTTGTCTCGCGCAACCACTTCCGGCTCGTGAACGAGGCCGGGGCCTGGTTCCTGGAGGACCTGGGCAGCACGAACGGCACCCTGCTCAACGGCCAGCGCGTGAAGCGCGAGGCGCTCAAGGACGGCGACCGCATCGTGGCCGGCACGACCGAGCTCGAGTTCGTCCAGAAGGACCTGCTCCAGGCCGCGGCCCCCGCCAGGCCCCCCCCCGCGCCCCCAGCCAAGCCCAAGTTTCAGGCGCCGATCCCCACCAAGAAGCGCCGCTAGCCATGGCCCGCTACCGCGGACCCGACTTCTACGCCCTCGACGGCCTGCTCAGCGAGGAAGAGCGCCTGGTGCGCGACACCGTGCGCGAGTGGGTCAGCGACCGCTACCTGCCGCGCGTGCAGCAGCTCTACCGCGACGGGGCCTTCTGCAGCGACCTGATCCCCGAGCTGGCCGAGCTGGGCGTGCTGGGGGGCAACCTCGACTACGCCGACTTCCCGCGCCTGAACGCCGTGGCCTACGGCCTGGTGATGCAGGAGCTCGAGCGCGGCGACTCCGGCCTGCGCTCGTTCGTCAGCGTGCAGGGCGCACTGGTCATGTACCCGATCTGGCGCTTCGGCAGCGACGAGCAGAAGGCGCGCTGGCTGCCGCGGATGCACGCGGGCACGGCGGTGGGCTGCTTCGGCCTGACCGAGCCCGACCACGGCAGCGACCCGGGCGGCATGGAGACCAAGGCCGTCAAGGACGGCACGGGCTACGTGCTCTCCGGCGCCAAGATGTGGATCACCAACGGCAACCTCGCCGACGTGGCGCTGGTCTGGGCCAAGCTCGACGGCGAGATCCGCGGCTTCCTCGTCGAGCGCGGGGCCAAGGGCTTCACGGCTCGCGAGCAGAAGGGCAAGCACAGCCTGCGCGCCTCGGTGACCAGCGAGCTGATCCTCCAGGACGTGCACGTGAAGGGCGACGCGCTCTTGCCGGGCGCCAAGGGCCTGGGCGGCCCGCTCGCCTGCCTCAACCAGGCGCGCTTCGGCATCGCCTGGGGCGTGGTGGGCGCGGCCATGGCCGTCTTCGAGGAGGTGCGCGAGTACGGCCTCACGCGCAAGCAGTTCGACCGGCCCATCGGCTCCTTCCAGCTCTACCAGGCCAAGCTGGTGAACATGCTCACCGAGATCACCAAGGCCCAGCTGATGAACCTGCAGCTGGGGCGCCTCAAGGACGCCGGGAAGGCCACGCCCGAGCAGGTCAGCATGGCCAAGCGCAACGCCTGCTACGAGGCGCTCGAGGTCGCGCGCGCCGGACGCGACATGTTGGGCGCCAACGGCGTGGCCGACGAGTACCAGACGATGCGCCACATGTGCAACCTCGAGAGCGTCAAGACCTACGAGGGCACGCACGACATCCACACCCTGATCCTGGGCCGCGCCATCACCGGCCTCAGCGCCTTCGCGTAACACCGCGGAATGACGGGGGTAGGATGGCGTTTGCCCTGCATGCGCTCCCTCGTGCCCCTGCTGTCGATCCTCGTGCTGGCCGCCGCGGCGGTCTGGCTGCTGCTCCCCGGAGGTGACGAGGAGCCCACGGCGCTCGAGCTGGGCCCCGTGGTCGCGCCCGTGGCCGGTCCGGAGAGCGGGTCCCTCGAGCTGACCCCCCCCGCGCCTCCCCCCGTCCCAGGCACCACGCGCGGCCCCAAGGGCTCGCCGGAGCCGGTGATCATCGACCCGCGCAGGCTGCCCCTCGGCCCGCTCGAGGTGCTGGTGCTGGGGCCCGACGACGTGCCCATCCCGCACGCCGACGTGCGCGTGACGCTCGAGCCCGGCACGGGCGCCAAGGCCTGGCACGCGACGCCGCTGCTGCGCCCCGACCCGGACACGAACGTGTGGAAGGGCGACGACGTCTTCGTGGGGCCCGTGCGCGTGCGCGTGTCGGGCGACACCGTCGTGGCGAAGGACGTCGAGACGCAGGTGACGGTCGAGGCCCGCGAGGTGCTGCGCGTGCACGTCGATCGGGCCGGCGCTCTCGAGTACACCGCCACCCGCTACGGCGCCGAGCCGCTCAGCGAGGTCACGCTCACGCTGCTCGATGGCGCCGGCAGGCCCGTGCTGGTGGGCTACCAGGTGCGCACGGAGACCGTGCTCACCCAGCCGCGCCAGGCCCGCGCCATGACCCAGGCGCCCCAGGGCGTGCTCTTCGGCATCCCGCCGGGTCGCTACACCCTGCGCGTCACCTCGACGGCCGACGAGTCGGCCGAGGCCGACGTGGAGGTCGAAGCGCTCAAGACGCTGCCGGTCGCGCTCCAGCTGCTGCGCTAGGGCCCGACGGCGCGGGCCACCGCCCCCAGGAACCACTCGACCTGGCTGGGGCCCAGGCCGGTGGAGGCCTCGAGGGCCTGCTCCATGTGCCGCGCCCGCTGGCCGCGCACCTCAAGCAGCGCCTGACGCAGTTCGATGCCCAGCGGCGTCAGGCGCACCCAACGGCTGCGACGATCCTGCTCGCCCGCCACGCGCACCAGCAGGCCGTCGGCCTCGGCCCGGTCCACGAAGCGCGTCGCCGTGGAGGGCTCGCGGCCCAGCCTCTCGGCCACCTGCGCCATCGGCAGTGCGTCGTCGGGTCCCAGGGCCAGCAGCACCCGCGCGGTGGCCTCGCGCAGCCCGCGCCGGCCGGCGTCGTGGCGCAGCGCCTGACCCAGATGCACCTCGATGGCGTCGATCAGCTTCTCGAGCATGCTTGCACTCTACAAGCAGGTTCCCCTCAGCGCACGGATTCGGTCTCGCGCACGATCAGGCGCACGCCCAGAGTGGGGGAGGTCAGCCGCGGTCGCTCGGCGCGGGGGGCGGCGATCCGGAACAGCGCGGGATCGGTCAGGGCCCACGAGCCGCCGCGCGCCTCGAAGGTCTTGCCCTTCTCGTTCCAGGTGGCGGTCCACTCGGCCACCGAGCCGGCCAGGTCGCGCACCCCGAAGACGCTCTCGTCGTCGGGGAAGAGGCCCACCGGCTCGGCGATCGGGTTCGTGCGCCGCGAGCGGCCGCCCTTGAGATAGGCCCAGTCGAGCTCGTCGCCGAAGGGCAGCGTGCGGGACTGTCCGCCGCCCGCCATGCGCTGCCACTCGAGTGCAGAAGGGAGCGTGAAGAGCAGCGCCTCGGGCGTGCGTTCGGGCCCGCTGCGTGTAACGTCCTCGAGCTCCAGGGCAGGGTCGCTCAGGCTCTCGCGGGCGCGTGCGTGGCTGCGCTCCGTGCGCCAGGCGAGGTAGCCCCAGCCCACCGTGCGCGAGAGGGCGAGCGCCTCGGCCAGCGCGGCGATCTGGCCGTCGAGGGGCTCGGTCTCGCCTGCCGGCGGCTCCGGGTAGCCCGCCAGGTCGTAGAGCGAGACGTGCGCCACGGGCCGCGAGGGGTTGGCCACCGGCTCGAAGCGGCCGTCGGCGCCTGGGAGCGAGAGCGGGCCGTCGGCGCCGCGCGGCACGAAGCGCCAGCCCTGCGCGCGCGTGGCCTGGATCTCGCGCAGCGTGCGCGGGTCGTTCAAGAACTCCCAGTAGTCGGCAAAGGTCAGCTCGAGGCGTCGGGCCAGGAAGCGGCCCACGACGGCGGGTGCTGCGGGGCTTGCCGGACCCGAGGCGACCTCCACGTAGCCCCGCGGTACCTCGCCGGTCAGGGGCAGGCGGCCCGGCGCGAGGCGCAGCGCGCCTTGCCGCGCAAGCTCGAAGGGCAGCCGCACGGGGGCGTGTGCGGGGGCCTCCAGCCACAGCAGGTAGCGCCCCGGCGGGAGCCTGAGCACGCGCTCACGATCGCCCGTGTCGAGTTCGTTCAGGGCGCTCTTCTCGAGCGGATAGACGCTCTCGTCGCGCAGCGCGCGGTAGCGCGAGGCCCGCAGGCGCCCCTCGGCGGTGCCCACGCTCTGTGCCTCGTCGGGGATCGCGCTCGCGGGCGCGGGGATGTCGGGGGCCGGGGGGCGCGAGCCCTCCTCCGCCAGGCGCTGGGCCAGCAGCGCGGCGTAGGCGCGCGGCGCTTCCGGCTCCCCCGCGGGGGGCGTGGACGGATCGGGCCAGGGGAGGGGAATCCAACGCGGGCCCCCGCGCGGCAGGACGTCGGCCTCGCGCGCGTAGCGGAAGAGCCACGCCTGGGAGGGTGGATCGCTGGGCTCGAGCGTGACCGTGCCCGCGCCGTCGAGGTCGGCGGCGTGCGCGCCCGGATCGAGGCGCTCCACCACCAGCCGGTGCAGGGCCGCGAGGTCGGCCTCGCCCGCGCGTTCGGTGCGGCGCCACTCCTCGAGGTGCCAGGCCGCCACGCCCACGCGCAGCCGCGCGCGGATGCGCTGCCCCTCGGCGCCCGCGAGCGGCGCGGCGGCCTCCGCCGCCGCCAGCGCCACGCCCAGCGCGGACTCTGTCTGGGCCCGCTCCTGCACCAGGGTGGAGGCGCGTTGCTCGGCCCGTGTGCGGGCCGACCAGGCCGGCTCGCGCATCCACCACGGTTCGCTGCCGCGGGCCTCGGCCAGCCCCAGGCCCTGGCCCCCGGGGGCGCGCGCGCCTTGCGCGGCCTGGCGGCGCAGCTCCAGGACCTCGCGCTCGCCCGCGCGCACGCGCTCGACGTCCGCCAGCGCCCGGTCGTAGGCGGCCTCGGCCTGGAGCGCCGCCTGGACGGCACGCGCGCGGTCTCGTCCGTCGCGGGCCGCCGCGGCGCCGGGCTCCAGACCCAGCCAGGCCTCGTAGCCCGTCTCGGCCTCCCCCCAGGCCCCCCGAGCTTCCGCCGCCTGCGCCTCCTCGCCCAAGGTCTCGATGCGGCTGGCCTGCCGACCGGTCGCGTGGCGATCGGCGACGAAGAGGCCCAGACCCACGATCACGCCGGCCACGAGCGCCGTGACGGTGCGCGGGCGACGCTTGGCCCAGGCCTTGAGCCGGCGCACCGGCCCAGGCGGCTTGGCGCCGATGGGCTCCTCGCGAAACCAGCGCTCGAGGTCCTCCACCAGGTCGGCGCACGAGGCGTAGCGGTCGCGCGGCGACTTCTCGATGCACTTGAGGCAGATCGTCTCGAGCTCGGCGTCGATGCGCGGGTCCAGGCGCGTGGGCGGCACGGGCGTCTCGTCGGCCACCAGCCGGGCCAGGGTGGGCAGGTCGTCGGTGGGGAACGGCAGGTGGCCGGTGAGCAGCTCGTAGAGCATCACGCCCAGGGCCCACTGGTCGGCGGCCGGGCCGACTTCGCCGCGCCGTCCGCTGAACTGCTCTGGCGCCATGTAGCCCGGCGTTCCGATCAGCATGCCCGACTCAGAGAGCCGCGCTTCGGCCGCGTCGCTGGCCAGCCCGAAGTCCATCAGGCGCGGGCGGTCTACCCAGGCTTCGGCGCGCGGGTGGCGCTTCTCGCGCACCCAGGACTGCATCATGCGTCCGGTGGCGGAAGTGGGCTCGAGCGCCGGCGCGGGCTCGCGCAGCAGCACCACGTTGGCGGGCTTGACGTCGCGGTGCGTGACGCCCGCGGCGTGCGCCGCCACCAGCATGCGCGCCGTGTCCAGCACGATGCGCGCGGCGCGCGCGGCCGGCAGGCGCCCGGCGGCCGATTCGGCCAGCACCTTGTCGAGCGACGGGCCGTCGATGCGCTCCATCGTGTACCACAGCCGGCCGGCGGTCTCGCCGGTGGCCAGCACGGGCACGATGTTGGGATGGCTCACGCGCGCGGCGGCGCGCACCTCGCGTTCGAAGCGCGCGCGCACCTCGGGCGACTGCGCCACGCCGGCCTTCAAGACCTTGAGGGCCACCTCGCGGCCCAGGGCCAGCTCGCGGGCGAGGTAGACCACGCCGCTGGCCCCGCGGCCGAGCTCCCGCTCGATCCGGAAGCCAGGCACCTCGACCGGCGGCTCGTTCATCGCAGGGGAGAGTCTACGTCGCGGCCTTGGCACCAAGCGCTTGCGCCCGGACCTGGAGGTCGTAGAGGCGCCGGTAGAGGCCGTCCTGCGCCAGCAGCGCCGCGTGGTCGCCCTGCTCGACGATCTCGCCGCGGCGCAGCACCAGGATCCGGTCGGCGTCGCGCACGGTGGAGAGGCGGTGCGCCACCAGGATGGTGGTGCGGCCCCGGCGCAGGGCCGCCAGCCCCTCCTGGATCCAGCGTTCGGTCTCGGTGTCGATCGAGGCCGTGGCCTCGTCGAGCACCAGCACGGCCGGGTCGCGCACCAGGGCGCGGGCGAAGGCGATCAGCTGCCGTTCGCCCACCGAGAGGTTGGCCCCGCGCTCCTCCACCCGGTGGTCGAGCCCTCCGGGCAGGCGCGCCAGCACCCGGTCGGCCCGCACGACCCGGCAGGCGGCCTCGACCTGCTCGCGCGAGATGGCGGGGTCGAAGAGCCGCACGTTCTCGAGCACGGAGCCCGTGAAGAGGAAGACGTCCTGGAGCACGACCGCGATGCGCGAGCGCAGCGCGCGCTGGTCCCACTCGCGCACGTCCACGCCGTCCACGCGCACGCTGCCGCTCTGCACGTCGTAGAAGCGCGAGATGAGCGAGAGCACGCTCGACTTGCCCGCGCCGGTGGGGCCCACCAGCGCCGCCGTCGAGCCGGCCGGCACCGTGAACGACACGCCGCGCAGCACCGGCTCCTCGGGCACGTAGGCGAAGTGCACGGCGTCCAGGCTCACCTCGCCCCTGACCGTGGTCGGCGCGTAGGCGGCCGGACCGTCGGCCACCTCGGGCGGCGCATCGGCGATGCGGAAGACGCGCTCGCCGGAGGCCACCGCCTGCAGCATCAGGTTCAAGTTCTCGGAGAGCTCGCGCACGGGCTCGAAGCAGATGTCGAGCAGCATCCAGAACTGCACGAACTGGCCCAGCGTGAGGCTGCCGCCCACGATGCGCTCGCCGGCGGCCTGCAGCACCAGCGCGACGGCCAGCGACTGCAACAGCTCCACCAGCGGGAAGAACACGGCGAAGTTGCGCACGGTGGCCAGGTGCGCGTCGCGCAGCCGGCCCGTGGCCTGTGCGAAGGCGGCGTCGGCGTGCGCCTCGCGGCCGAAGAGCCGCGTGACCCGCACCCCGCCCAGGGCCTCGGTGGCGAAGCCGTTGGAGGCGGCCACCTCCGTGCGCACGCGCCCGAAGTCGCGGCGGCTGCGGCGCGTGAAGAACCAGCCCGACAGCGCCAGCAGCGGCACCACCAGCAGCACGTGAAAGGCGAGCTCGGCGTCCACCACGAAGAGCACGATCAGCACCAGCACGAGCTTCAAGATGTCGTGGAAGAAGGCGGCCACGCCCGAGGCGAAGAACTCCTCGATCGACTCGATGTCGCCCGTGACGCGCGTGGTGAGCACGCCCACCGGGTGGCGGTCGAAGAAGGCCAGGGCCTGGCGCTGGAGGTGGGCGAAGACGTCGAGCCTCAGGCTCTGGCCGATCTCGCGGCCCGCTCGCACGCCCAGCAGGGTGCGCGCCCCGCGGATCAGGCCGCCCAGCAGCAGCACGCAGAAGAAGGCCGCGCCGTAGGCCCACAGGCCCGCGGCCTCCCCGCGCGCCACCGGCCCGTCCACCGTGCGCTTGACGATCTCCGGCCCCAGCAGGTCCACCACGGCCAGCGCCACCATCGTGCCCAGCGTCCAGAACACGAGTCGCCGGTGACGCAGCACGTAGCCGAACAGCCGCCGCAGCACGACGCCGGTGGGTGTGCGGGCGGGCGGGAGGGGGGGCGGGCTCACGCCAGCTCCTCGAGCGCGCGCTCGGCGCTCTGGGCCGCGTGCGTGCGCGCGTACCAGCCGCCGCGCTGGAGCAGCTCCTGGTGGGAGCCCTGCTCCACCACGCGCCCCTCGTCGAGCACCAGGATGTGCGTGGCGTGGCGTACTGTGGAAAGCCGGTGGGCGGCGATCAGGGCCGTGCGGCGGCCGAAGAGGCCCGCCAGACGCTCGAGCACCGCCTCCTCGGTCTGCGTGTCCACGGCCGAGAGCGCGTCGTCGAGCAGCAGCACGGGCGATTCGCGCAGCAGCGCGCGGGCCAGGGTGGCACGCTGCTTCTGGCCGCCGGAGAGCGTCACGCCGCGCTCGCCCACGACGGTGTCGATGCCGTGGGGCAGCGTCTCCAGGTCGTGGGCCAGCCCGGCCGTGAGGGCCGCCTCCAGCACGCGCTCGCGCGTGGGCGCGGCGGCCGTGGCGTAGGCCAGGTTGGCGGCCAGGGTCTCGCTGAAGAGGAAGGCGTCCTGGGGCACGCTGGCCACGGCGGCGCGCAGGCGCGCGAGGGGCAGGCGCGTGACGTCGAGGTCGTCGAGGAACACGCTGCCCGGCGGCGGCTCGTAGAGGCGCGAGAGCAGCCGCAGCAGGGTGCTCTTGCCCGAGCCCACGGGTCCCACGAGCGCCAGGGTGCCGCCTGCGGGCAGCTCCACGTTCACCTCCGTGAGCGCGGGCCGATCCGCCCCCGGGTAGGTGAAGGTCAGGCCGCGCACGGAGATGCGCCCGGCGATTCGCTCCGGGGCCGCGAGCGGCGGCCCGAGGGTGTCGGCCTCGGGTTCCGCGGTGAGCACCTCTTCGATGCGCGCCGCGGCGGCCGCCGAGCGTTGCAGCGCCGAGACCACCCAGCCCACGGAGATCATCGGCCAGATGAGCATCGAGACCCAGGCGAGGTAGGCCAGCAGGTCGCCGGCGGTGATGCGCCCCTCGATCGCCAGCGTGCCGCCCATCACCAGCACCACCAGCTCGGCCGCGCCCCCCAGCACGTAGAGGCCGGCGGTCATCCAGGCGCGCACGCGCGCCAGGCCCAACGTCTCGGTCAAGAGGCCCTGGTTGGCCGCGCGGAAGGCCTCGATCTCGACGTGCTCGGTGGCGTAGGCGCGCACCACGCGCGCGCCGGCGAAGGACTCCTGCGCGCGAGCCGAGAGGTCGCCGGTGCGGTCCTGCACGGCGCGCGTGCGGCGGAAGATGCTCGGGCTGAGCAGCTTGACGAAGAGCAGGATGGCCAGCAGCGGGACCAGCACGGCCAGCATGAGGGGCAGCGAGGCGCGCCCCATGAAGGTGAGCGCCGCCGGGAATGTGACCAGCGTGCTGCCGACGTACATCAGGCCCGGCCCCAGGGCGAAGCGCACGGCTTCCACGTCGCTGGTCAGGCGCGACATCAGGTCGCCCGTGCGCATGCGGTCGAACCAGGCCGCCGGCAGCCGCTGCAGGTGGTCGAAGATGTCGCGTTTGACGTCGCGCTCCACGTCCCGCGAGGCACCCACGATCAGGCGCCGCATGGCCCACACGCAGAGCGCGCCCGCCGCCGTAACGCCCAGGAAGCGCCAGGCCAGGACCTGGGCGACCTCGATCGTGTGGTCGGCCCCCGGCGCGAGCGCATTGAGCCCCTGCCGCAGCAGCTCCGGGGCCCAGGTCAGGAGCAGGCGGCCGGCCACCAGCGCGAGCAGCCCCAGCCCCAGGGCGCCGCGCCGACGCGCGAAGTAGCCCAGCAGGCGTCGGTAGGGGCCTTGACGCAAGCGCGCGAGCCTACCGTGCGCGGCCGCACGTCACGCAATCGCCGCGCGCGCTTCCTCTCTCAGCCCCAGGAGCGCGCGCGGTTCAACCCGTTGCTCCCGACGCAGTTAGGAGCGCGCTTCCGCTCCGCTCCGAAAGGCACGCCGATTGCCAGTCTCCCGGCACGAGGCCCGGCGACGTCCGATCAAGGACAACCCCCTAGTTTCCGTAGCCCCAAGCCCAATCGCCGGGATCGCGAGGCAGGTGGTGCAAGCCACCTGCCTCACTTCATTCCACGTCCCTTCACTTCTCCGAGGCGGCAAACCGTCCCGTCGGACCTGGCTTCGCCCGCCTCCTGACGCTCGCCGACGCGGCCTTGGCGCGCCGGCTGCGGCGCGCCTACCTAGGAACCGCCCGTAGCCGCTCCGATCCGCGCGTGCCCCCCCCCGGTTCCTAGCGCCAGCCGTTGGCGCTTTCCAGGTCCTTGGCGTCGGCCTCGACCGAGAAGGACGTGATGAGCCAGGGCGTGGCGTCGGCGCCCTTGCCGATCAGGAGCGGCATCGTGAAGGTGGCGCTGATGGTGCCCAGGTCGGCATCCACCTCGACCTTGCAGGGCGGCGGGGCCTCGTCGTCCTTGAGCTTCCTGACGTCGAGGTTGGGCGTCTTGTCGGGCGCGGTCAGGAAGCAGCGGAACTCGCGGCTCTCGTCGAGCAGGCACAGCCGCTTGTGCCACAGGCCCAGGAGGTAGGAGCCCGGGAGGCAGATGCCCTCGACCACGGGCGGGGCCTCGCTCTTGCCGCGCTTCTTCTCCTTCTCCTTCTCGCGCGCCTTGCGCTCCTCCTCGTTCGCCGGGGGGGGCAGTACCGCGCGGACCCAGACCTTGGGCAGGCGCGCGTCGGTGTGGAAGGCTCCGAGCATGACCACGGGATTCTCGGTCTCGCTCTCGCCGAGCAGGCCGCTCTTCGACTTGGCGCGCGTGACGCTCAGCGCCTCCGTCGACTTGTCCTCCGTGTCGAGCACGTAGGAGCGCGGGATGGCCACCACCGCGCGGCAGCGGCCCAGCACGCCCACGCCGTTCTCCGCCTCGATGTCCGTGGGGATGAAGTTCTCGGCCACGGCGCCCGCCCGGCGCGTGTCGTCGAGCTGGTCGGGCCGGGCCGAGGCGCCCAGGTCTGCGTTCTCCTCCCGCGCCACCTTGAGGCGACCGCCGCGGTAGATGCGACCGAGGATGGCAGGCGCCTGGTTGGCGCCGGGCTGCGGCCACCAGGCGCAGCGGAAGCCCACCCAGCGGAAGCGGTTCTCCGGGTAGGGCGGGAGTTTGTAGCCCTCGCCGATGAAGTTGCGGTAGGCGGGCCGGAGCACGATCAGCTCCTGGTCCACCGCTGTGCCGCCGCGGATGATCTTGACGGCACGCATGAAGTCGTGGTTCTGATTGCCGCCGGGGTAGGGGAGGAACCAGGAGTCGGTCCACTCGGCCACGTTGCCCAGCAGGTCGTGCACGTCGAACTGCGAGCGACCCGCAGGGCACGAGCCCACCGGCCAGGTGTCGGCTTCGTGCGTCTTGGGGTTGACGTTTTTCGCACCCCAGTTGCAGCGCGAGAGGTCGGACTTCCACTTCGTGCCCCAGGGGAACTGCCAGGCCTCGGGCCCGCGCGCGGCGTACTCGTACTCGAACTCGCTCTGCAGGTGCTTGCCGGCCCACTCGCAGAAGGCCAGGGCGTCGAGGCACGACACGTAGCGCACCGGGTGCGCCAGGCGCTCGGGATCGGGCCACATCGCTGGCCAGTCGTCCGGCGGGCGGCGCTTGGTGAACACCAGCGTGAGGTCGCGGCGCGGCAGCACCGCCGCCTTGAAGCCCGCGGGGAAGGGCACATCGGGCATGGCCGCCACCAGCGCGTCCTTGTTGGTCAGCGCCAGCTGACGCCAGGCGACGTCGTCACCCTCCTGCTCCTTGCGCGACAGGTTCAAGAAGTGGCTCGACGCCACCACGTCGGGCAGCGTGGCCAGCTTGCCGTCGCAGACATAGGCCGTGCGCTGGTCGTCCAGGAACTTCGCGTACTGGCCGTTCGTGACCTCGGTGGCGTCGATCCAGAAAGCCGGCACCGCGTGGGCGTGGAGCGGCCGCTCGTAGTCGAACTGCTTGCGCACGTCGGCGGAGCGCTCGCCCAGCAGCTTGCCCAACTCTTCGTTGCCCGTCCCGATCGCCGCCTCGGCCCCCGGGACGTACCGGGTGCCGCCCGGACCGGGTCGCGGGGGCTCGGGGAGGGGCGGCCGTTCGACGCCGTCGTCCTGTTCGGCCCGCTTGCGCTCCTCCTCGCGTCGCTTCTGCTCCTCGGCGTCCCTGAGGGCCTGCTCCTCTTCGTCCAGGGGGGGCGGGGGGGGCGGAGCGGGGACCTCCTCGGGAGGGGCCGCCGGATCCTCCGGCGCCGGCGGCTCCGCCGGGTCGGCCGGTGCCGGCGGCTCGCCGGGCTTGGGCGGCTCAACCGGCGCCGGGGTGGGCGGCTCCACCGGGGGCGGCTCGTCGGCGCTCCCCGAGGCAGCGAGCGGTCCGACGAACGGCAGGATCACGAGCAGGAGGCGGAGGAAGCGCATGGGGGGCCTCGCGAGGCGGGGGCGGGGAGGGCGGCGCCGCAGGCGTGGTCGGTGCGCAGCGCGACGCTTTGCCAGGCACTCTCGTCGCCGACGCGCGCAGGCGTCGTAGCCGGCGATGTCGAGCCGGTGCCGAGCTGACCGCTCGAGTTCGCGCCCCAGCAGTAC
>JANOFW010000046.1:0-3522 GCA_031413835.1 Planctomycetia bacterium | reverse complement strand
GTCGGCATCGTGACCAACGTGGAGGAGGCCCACCTCGAAGGACTGGGCACCGTACGAGGCGTGATGGAGGAGAAGTCCGCGCTGCTGCGGGCCCTGCCGCAGGACGGTGCCGCAATCGTCAACGCCGACAATTACTGGTGCCGCGAGATGATGGAAGCGGTGGACTGCCACCTGATCACCTACGGCACCTGGGAGGACAGCGACATCTACGGCCTCGAGCCGCGCTCCACCGCCGACGGCATCGCCTTCTACCTCTACGGCAAGATGCTCTTCGAGGTGCCGGCCCTGGGCCTGCACAACGTGGCCAACGCGCTCGCGGCCATCGCCACGGGCCTGTGGCTGGGCCAGGGGCCGGTGGCGGTGCGCGACGCGCTCACCGGCTACCAGGCTCCGCCCATGCGCATGGCGCGCGAGGTGCTGGGCGAGGTCGTGCTGGTGAACGACGCCTACAACGCCAACCCGCGTTCGATGGAGGCGGCCATCATGGAGCTCAGCCAGCGTCCCGCGCGCGGCCGCCGCGTGGCCGTGCTGGTTGAGATGCTCGATCTGGGGCCCGACAGCGAGCGCCATCACCGCGCCTTGGGCCGCAAGGTGGCCAACAGCGGCATCGACTGCCTGTGGGCCGTGGGCCCCAGCGCCGCCCTGGTGGCCGAGGAGGCCGTCAAGCAGGGCATGTCGGCCTCGAACGTGCGCTACCACCCCGGGGTGGACGAAGCCGTCGCCGAGCCCGCCTACGAGCCTGTCCCGGGCGACTCGTGGCTCTTCAAGGCCTCGCGCGGCATGCGTCTCGAGCGCCTGCTCGAGCACGTGCGCGCCCTGGTGCCCGACGCGGGCGGCTCGGGCGCGTACGGCGCCGGTCGCCTGCGCCGCGCCCACGACTAGGTCCCGGGGAACCGGCTCGCTCTCCCGGAGGACGCTTGCTCTACCACCTGTTCAAGCCGCTCGAGGAGGTGGTGGGGGGCTTTCGTCTCTTCCAGTACATCACCTTCCGTGCGGCCTTCGCCGCGATCCTGGCCTTCCTGGTGGCCACCGTCGTGGGGCCGGGCATCGTCGAGAGCCTGCGCAAGAGGAAGCTCGCGGGCTTCAGCCCCACCGGCCACGGCGGCGTGGACGCCCAGCGCAGCTCCAAGTCCAGCGTCCCCACGATGGGCGGCGTGATCCTCTTGATCGGCGTGGCGCTCTCGAGCTTCCTGTTCGTGCGCCTGGACATCCCCCAGACCTGGATCGTGCTGGTCTCGTTCCTGCTCTTCGGCGCCCTGGGCGCGGCGGACGACTGGCAAAAGCTCACCCGTCCGGGCGGCAAGGGGATGGGCGAGCGCCAGAAGCTGTTCGGCCAGCTGGCCATCGCCGGCGCGGCCATCGCCGGCTTCTACGCGCTGGGCTGCGCGCAGGACGGCACGCCCTGGCTGCGCGGCGCCTCGCTCAAGCCCAATCCCTACCCGGTGCACGTCGTGCGCCAGGGCGAGGGCTGGGAGAGCCTGGCCCAGCGCTACCTGGGCGAGGCCGCCCGCGCCCGCGAGCTGGCCGCGTTCAACGACCGCCTCGATCTCCTCGGCCAGCCCGAGCCCCTGGGCGTGGGGCGGGTCGTGCGCCTGCCGGGGGCGCCCGGTGACCATCACCGCGCCGACCTGCAGGTGCCCTTCGTCAAGCGCCTGTGCCTCGACCTGGGGCTGTGGTTCATCCCGCTGGGCATCCTCGTGATCGTCGGCGCGAGCAACGCCGTGAACCTGACCGACGGCCTCGACGGCTTGGCCATCGGCATCACCGGCACGGTGGCGGCCGCGTTCGTGCTCGTCGGCTACGTGGTCGGGCGCGCCGACTTCGCGCGCGACCTCTACCTCTTCCACGTGGCCGAGGGGGGCGAGCTGGCCATCATCGCCTCGGCGCTCTTCGGAGGCTCGCTGGGCTTCCTGTGGTTCAACGCGCATCCCGCCACCGTCTTCATGGGCGACACGGGCTCGCTCTCCATCGGCGGCATCCTGGGCACGCTCGCCGTGGCGCTGCGTCACGAGCTCACCCTGCTGCTCGCCGGGGGCCTGTTCGTGGCCGAGGCGCTCTCCGTGATCTGGCAGCGCACCTACTTCAAGGCCACCAAGCGCGCGGCGATCCGCCGGGGCGACCCTGCGCCCACCGGCAAGCGCTGGTTCAAGTGCGCGCCCTTCCATCACCACTACCAGGCCCTGGGGCTGCACGAGAACAAGGTGACCGTGCGCTTCTGGATCGTCTCCGTGATCTGCGTCGTCGCCGCCCTCGCGGCGCTGAAGATGAGGTGAGCGGGCATGTCGCGCGCGGCACAGGGTTGGCTGGGCGAGGCGGCGGGGGTGGCCCCGGCGCGCGAGATCCAGCATGCCGGGCGCATGCTGCTGGGCGTGGCCGTGGCCTTGACCGCCCTGGGCCTGGTGATGTGCTACTCCTCGAGCAGCGCGCGCCTGGCGCACCTGGAGCGCGACACCACCAACGCCGTGCTGATCCGGCAGGCCTGCTGGGCGCTGCTGGCGGCCGCGGCCGGCGGCGTGCTGGCGCGCGTCTCGCTCGAGACGCTCGCGCGCTGGGCGCGACCGCTGCTCACGACCGTGATCGTGCTGCTGGTGGCCACGATGCTGATGGGCGTGAGCGTCAACGGCAGCCGCCGCTGGCTCGAGATCGCCGGCCAGCGCTTCCAGCCCAGCGAGATGCTGAAGCTGGCCGCCCTGCTCTACCTGGCCGACGCGCTGGCGCGCCGCGAGAAGTCCACGCACTTCGGCCAGCACGTGCCCGTGCTGGGGATGCTCGTGCCCCTGGTCGTGGGCGTGGGGCTCGTCTTCGTGCAGCCGGACCTGGGCACGAGCCTGTTCCTGGTGGCCGAGTGCTTCGTGATGCTGGGGCTGGCCGGCGTGCGCCCCACGCGCGTGGCGCCCATGGCGCTGCTGCTGCTGCCGGGCATCATCGCCCTGGCCTGGGCCAAGTTCCCGCACGTCCAGCGGCGCTGGGAGCTGTGGGCGGGCGCGACCCAGACCGCCGGCTCCCAGGTGCAGGAGTCGCTCGTGGCCATCGGCAGCGGCGGGCTCCTGGGCCGCGGTTTGGGCGAGGGCACGCACAAGCTCTCCTACCTGCCCGAGTCGAGCACCGACTTCATCGGCGCCGTGCTGGGCGAGGAGCTGGGCTTCGTGGGCTGCGCCTCCGTCATCCTGGGCTTCATGGCCATCGTCTGGTACGGGCGCAAGGTGGCCCTGGGGGCGCGCGCCCTCTCGCCGCAGGCGTCCTACATCGCCGCCGGCGCCACCTTCGTGATCGCCTTCCAGGCCGCCATCAACCTGGCCGTCGTGACCAACAGCGCGCCCACCAAGGGCATCCCGCTGCCCTTCATCAGCGTGGGTGGCAGCAACCTGATCCTCATGCTCTGCTGCGTGGGCCTGATCGTGAACGTGGCCCGGCGCGCGGCCGCGGCCGCCGGCGACTCCGACCTGCCGTGAGCCCCCCGGCCCCCCTGGTCTGGCTGGCCGGCGGGGGCAGCGTCGGACACCTCGCGCCGGGCTTCGCCGT
>JANOFW010000045.1:0-23753 GCA_031413835.1 Planctomycetia bacterium | reverse complement strand
TAGGTGTCGGGCTTGTAGGGTCCGCCGGCCGGGATGCCCAGGTAGGTCGCCTGTTCCGGCGTGAGGCGTGTGAGCTTGACGCCCAGCTTGCCCAGGTGCAGGCGCGCGACCTCCTCGTCGAGGTGCTTGGGCAGGCGGTGCACGCCCACGGCCAGGCGCTCCTTGGGCTGCCAGAGGGCCAGCTGGGCCAGCACCTGGTTGGTGAAGCTGCTGCTCATCACGAAGGAGGGGTGGCCCGTGGCGCAGCCCAGGTTCACGAGGCGCCCGCGCGCCAGCAGGATCAGCGTGCGTCCGCTGGGGAGGTGGAAGCGGTCCACCTGAGGCTTGATGCTCTCCTCCTTGACGCCCTTCGTGCCGGTGAGCCAGGCCACGTCGATCTCGTGGTCGAAGTGCCCGATGTTGGCCAGGATGATGTTGTCCTTCATGACCGACATGTGCTCGCCGCGGATCACCTTCACGCAGCCCGTGGCGGTGATGAAGATGTCGCCGACGGGGGCGGCCTCCTCCATGGTCGTGACCTCGTAGCCCTCCATCGCCGCCTGCAGCGCGCAGATGGGGTCGATCTCGGTGATCAGCACGCGCGCGCCCAGGCCGCGCATGGACTGGGCGCAGCCCTTGCCCACGTCGCCGTAGCCCGCCACGACCACGACCTTGCCGGCCACCATCACGCCCGTGGCGCGCTTCAAGCCGTCGGCCAAGGACTCGCGGCAGCCGTAGAGGTTGTCGAACTTCGACTTGGTGACCGAGTCGTTGACGTTGATGGCCGGGAGCTTCAACCGGCCCGACTCGAAGGCCTGCTGCAGGCGGTGCACGCCGGTGGTGGTCTCCTCGCTGACCCCGCGCAGGCCCGCGAGCATCTGCGGGTGCTTGTCGTGCACGATCCACGTGAGATCGCCACCGTCGTCGAGCAGCAGGTTGGGGCCCTGGCCGCCCGGGAACATGAGGCTCTGCTCGATGCACCACTCGTAGTCGGCCTCGGTCTCGCCCTTCCAGGCGAACACGGGCACGCCGGCGGCGGCCACGGCGGCCGCGGCGTGGTCCTCGGTCGAGTAGATGTTGCAGGAGGACCAGCGCACCGAGGCACCCAGCTTCACCAGCGTCTCGATCAAGATCGCGGTCTCGATGGTCATGTGCAGGCAGCCGGCGATGCGCGCGCCCTTCAAGGGCTGCTGCTTGCCGTAGCGCTCGCGCAGCGTCAGCAGCCCGGGCATCTCGGGCTCGGAGATCGAGATCTCGCGTCGACCCTCGGCGGCCAGCGCGATGTCCTTGACCTTGTAGGCCAGCGGCTTGGCTCCCGCGGCCGGGGCCGGCGCGGAGAGCTTGGGGGCGGGCTTGGGGGCAGGCTTCTCCGCGGCGCTCTTGGGGCTCTTCTTGGCGGGGGCGGTGGGCATGCGGGTCTCCTTGCGTGACGCGCCCCACTTGTAGCCGTCACGCGCGGCCAGGTCGCCAAACGGCGCCCCCCGAGCCCCCCGAGCGCGGCTGGAAGGCGTGCCCGGCCATGGAGTTGCGGCTACCCTCTCGCCGTGCCCACGAAACCCCGCCGCGCCGCGAAGAGGATCCTGGTGGTGGGGGACCGCCGTCGGGCCGGCGTGGCCGAGGCGGTCAAGCGCCACGCCGCCTTCCTCTCGCGCGTGACCCAGGTGCTCGACGTGGACCTCGAGGACCGCGTGGACCTGGCCCGGGCCAAGGCGGACCTGGTGCTGGTCTTCGGCGGCGACGGCTCGATCCTGCACGTGGCCCGCCGGCTGGGTGTGAACCCCATCCCGGTCCTGGGCGTGAACTACGGCCGCTTCGGCTACCTGGCCGATGTCGAGCCCGAAGAGCTCGAGCAGGGCTTGACGCGCTGGCTGGCGGGAGACTTCACGATCGTGCCGCGGCTGCGGCTGGCGGTGACGGTGAAGCGCGCGGGCCGGCCGGCCAAGGGGGGCAGCGAGCAGGGCCTGGCCTTGAACGACGTGGTCGTGGCGCGCGACCAGGCCGGGCGCATGCTGGACGTGGACGTGCGCATCGACGGGCGCCTGGCCCTGGGCATCTCGGGCGACGGGCTCATCGTGGCCACCTCCACGGGCTCGACCGCGCACGCGCTCTCCGCCGGCGGGCCCATCGTCGAGCCGACGGTCAACGCCCTGGTGCTCGTGCCCATCGCGCCGCACTCGCTCGCGCACCGCGCGCTGGTGCTTCCGGCCACGCACACGCTCGAGCTGCGCCCCGAGACGGGCCGGCATGGGGCGAGCCTGGTGGTGGACGGGCGCCTGACGGCCAGCCTCAAGGCGGGAGACACCGTGGAGGTGGCGGGCTCGGACTCGCCGCTCCACCTCGTGCACGTCTCACAGTCCTCGTTCTACGACGCGCTGCGCGTGAAACTGGGCTGGACCGGCCGCGTGCGGCCCCCCGCGCACGAGGCCCCCGCGGGGAACGGCGGGGGGAGCCCGCCCCCGTGAACGTGCCCGCGCGGCGCGGCGTTTCACCCGCGATGGGCTCCCCCGCGACCGCGGCCCGTGCGGAGGTCGATTCTGACCTCTTCCCCTCGGGGTTCCTGCGGCTGCTCTCGATCGTGCCTGCCGCGCTCCGGCGCCTGCACGCAGGCGTGCCCGACGGGCGGCGCGCGGCCTTGGGCGAGGGCGGGCGCTACCTGTTCCGCGGTCACCGTGCCTACCGGCCCGGCGACGACCTGCGGCGCATGGACTGGCGCGTGGAGGCGCGCCTGGGTCGCCAGATGGTGCGCCAGTTCGACGTCGAGCGCGACCTGGTGACCGAGGTCTGGCTCGACGGCAGTGCTTCGCTGGGGCCGTTGGGGGGGCGCACGGCCGCGTGGCGCGCGGCGGCCTTGGCCGTGGCCGTCGGCGTGGGGGAGGGCGGTCGCGCACGGTTGGGCGTGGTGCGCGAGGGTCGCATCGAGCTGCGCTCGGAGGCGGCCTCGGTCGGGGAACTGCGCGAGACGCTGGTGGCGCTCAGCAGCGAGCAGCCCGCGGGCCGCGCGGGCTGGGCGGAGGCGCTCCCGCGCCTGCGCGCACGGCTGCCGCGTGGTGCACGGCTCGTGCTGGTAAGCGACTTGCTCTCGCGCGCCGACCCCGGTGTGCTCTCGACCTTCGGTGGACGCGGTCTCAAAGGCGCGCTGCTGCACCTGCGTGTGCCCGAGGTGAATGCGCCGGCCTCCGGCACGCCTCTCTTGATGCGCGACGCGGAGACCGGCGTCGAGCGTGTCGTGGCCCTGAGCCCGGGCGCGGCGGCGCGCGCCGCCGCGCGCGCGCAGGCGCACGCCGATCTGTGGGCCCGCCACGCCGCCTCGGTGGGCCTGCGCTACCTGCCCTGCGCGCCCCGCCAGGACGAGGAGGCCCTGCTCCGGCGCCTGGCCCTGGAGACTTCGTGAGCCCGGCCATCAGCCTGAGCGCGGGCCTGCTGGCGCCTTGGGCGCTCGCGGGCCTCGTCGTGCTGCCGGTACTGTGGTGGCTCTACCGGCGTCGTCCGCGCTTCCAGCGCCTGGAGGTGCCCTCGCTCCAGTTCTTCACGGAGGAGTCCGGCGAGCTGGTGCGGCGCCAGCGGCGGGCGTTGGATGTGGACCTCCTGCTGGCGCTGGGCGCCGCGGCTGCGCTGTGCGTCGCCGCGGCCGGCCCCGTGCTGCGCGGCGCCGCCGTCGGCCGGCATGTGCGCGTGGTGGTCTCGGGCGGCGCGCCCGCGGGGCAGCGTGGCTACGCCGAGGGCGTGGATCTCGCGCTCGATGGTCTTCGGCGCGCGCTCCAGCCCGGGGACCGCTTGGAGGTGCGGTGCGTTCCCGAGGGACTTGAGGTGCGGCTCTTTCCCGAGGGAGCCGAGCAGGAGCCGCGGCCGAGCGCCGAGGCACTGCTCGCTGTCGCCCGCGCGGGGGCGCCCGACCAGGCCCTGGTGCTCAGCGATCTGGTGGTCGAAGCCCCCGATGTGCTTTCGATCGCCCTGGGCGAGCGGACGGTCGCCAACGTGGGCATCGTGGCCGCCGACCTCGGGCTCGACGGCGGCGCCGCGCGCGTGCTGGTGACCGTGCTCAACGACAGTCCGCGTCCGGCCCGACCCGTGCTCTCGGTGAGCGTCGTCGAGGGAGGGGTGGCGCGTGCGCTGTTCAGCGAGTCGATTGCCCTCGCGCCCGACGAAGTTCGAGCCTTGCTGGTCGCCGCGCCCGCCGATGCGCTCGAGCTGCGCGCGAGCCTGCGGCCGGAGGCCGGGGACGCCTTGGAGGCGGACAATGTCGTCGTGCTGCGCCGCCGCGCCTTGCACGTGTCCTTCGATGCGGCGCTGCCCGCTCCACACCGTGCGGCGGTGGAGCGCGCTCTGACCGCGTCGGTGGGAGCGGAAGGCTTCGTGGAGGGCGTCTCCCCCGACCTCAATTTCAGACGCTGGAGCGCAGGGCAAGTCGCGTGGTTCGGCGATCCAATGCAGGTGAGTCTTGTGGCGCTGGAGCCGGACGAGGCCGGTGTGCCCGTACCGCCCGGCAGAGACCTCGTGGCGGCGCATCCGCTGACCGCCGACTTGAGCACGGCGGGCCTCTCCCTGGTCGTGTCAGCGCGCTCCGCGTCGCAGGCGCAGCGCCTGCTGTGTCGTCTGACGGAGGGGCGGGGATCAGGCTGGGACCTGCTGGTGGGGACCTCGACCGATGTGGTGCTGCTGTTCGACGTGCTCCGGGGCCGACCGCCGCCGGCCGACGAGCCATTCTGGCCCGTGTTCATCGACAACCTCGTGCGCACCACCCTGGGCGAGCAGGGTGTGCCCTCCGGCGGGGCGACGGGCGTGCGTCGCCACGGCGTGCTCGACCCGGCCAGCACGCGTCTAGGCCGGGTCGCGCGTCCCTTCGACCCGGCGTGGCTCGTGCCGCTGGCCGCGACCGAGACCCCCGTCACGCGAGCCGCCGCACCCTGGCTGGCTCTCCTGGGCCTGGTCCTGCTGCTCTGGCTGTGGCGCCGCGAGGCTCGCCGCGCCCGGGTGCCCCGGTACGCTTGAGCGTGTGAGCCGCCTCGCGCTTCCCCCTCGGCGCTTCCTCCCGCGCGCCACGGCAGGCACCCTGTGCCTCGTCGGCCTGCTGGGGCCCGGCTGCGGCGGAGAGGACCGTCCGCCCGCGCGTCCCGATGCGCTCCAAACCGTCGAGCGTCTGGCGGCGGCCGCACCCGCCGAGCGCGAGGCGCTGGCGGTCGAGCTGCGGGCGGGCTCGGCCTCCAGCCCGGCCGCCGTGGAATCGGCCGTGCGCCACCTGGGCTCCGGCGATGTGGATCTCCGGCGTCACTTGCTGGAGGTCTTGGCGGCGTGGAAGGCCGACGGCGTCGTCGCGGGGCCGGCCGCTCTGGCCGGGCTCGGCGACACGGACGCCTCCGTGCGCCGGGCCTCGGCCCGCACCCTGGGCGCGCTGCGTCCGCCTCCGGCCGGTGCCGTCCCGGCCTTGCGCGGCGCACTCCTCGATCCGTTGAGCGACGTGCGCGCGGCGGTGGTGGACGCGCTCGCCGCCCTGGTTGCGACCGATCCTGCTGCGCTGGCGGCGCTGGTCGAGGCCCTGGCCGACAGCGACAGCGAGGTGGTCAGCAACGCACGCGGTCAGCTGTGCCTGCAGGGCGTCGCCTGCGTGCCCGGCCTGGTGGTCGCGCTGCAGGGCGACCGCCCCGCCCTGGCTCGCTGCGCCGCCCTCACCCTGGCCCAGCTGGGGCCTCTGGCGGGCTCGGCGCGTGAGGCCCTGGAGGACGTGCTCGTCACGGGTCCCGGCCTGCTGCGGGCGGCGGCCGCCGTGGCCCTGGGTCGCCTGGGCGCCGAGGCGCTGCCCGCCGTCCCGCGGCTGCTCGATGCCTTGGCCGACACCGAGATGGACGTGAGCGAGAAGAGCGTGGACGCGCTCGGGCGCATCGCCTCGGTGGCCCCGGAGGGCATGCCGTTGCTCCTGCGTGCGCTCGCCGATCCGCGCCCTCGGGTGCGCCTGGGCGCGGCGCGGGCTCTGCAGGGCCAGAGCCACGACATCGAGCGCCTGCTGCCCGAGATCACGCGGGCGCTGCTCGACCCCGAGCGCGACGTACGGCGTGAGGTGCTGGGCGTGATCGTCTCCTGGCCCACCGGCGCGCATCGGGCCCACGCCGTCGTGCTGCCCCTGCTCGAGGACCCCGATGCCACGGTGCGCGCCGAGGCCGTGCTGGCCCTGGGCCGCATGAGCGGCCGCGTGCCCGGCGTGGCCGCCGCAGTAGCGCCCCGGCTCGAGGATCCCGATGCCGCCGTGCGCCTGACGACCGCGCAGGTGCTCCAGCATCTGGGGCCGCAGGCCGCGGTCGCCAGCGACCGGCTGCTCGTCGCGCTGGGCGATGCCGACCGCAACGTGCGCTACTACGCCGTGCTCATCCTGAGCGCGCTGCCCGAGACGCGCGCCCGGGCACGCGAGCGATTCGAGACGCTGCTCGCCGACGAGCACCCCTCCGTACGCCGCCAGGCGGCCACGGCGCTGGGCGCCGAGGGCGCGGCCTCCGGCGCGGCCGTGCCCGCGCTGATCGGCCTGCTCGAGGACGCCGACGAGGACGTGCGCGAGGCGGCCGCCCGAGCCCTGGGCCTGGTGGGCCCCGAGCTGGCCGCCGCGGCGCGCGAGCCGCTCGGTCGGCTGGCCGGGGACACGGCCCAGCCGTCCGCCGTGCGCCGAGCGGCGCGCCAGGCGTGGGACAGGCTGGGCGGATCGTAGGGTCGCTCGAGCGTGGCGCCCGGAATGGTGCACGGCAAGGACGGGGCCACCGCTAGCCTCGGGTGATGCAGGTCGGCCCGCTCGTCCTCCAGGCCTTGCGGCGGCTCGCGCGCCGGCCCGTGCGCTCGTTCCTGCTGCTGCAGGGGACCATCTGGGGCGTGGCCGTGGCCGTGTTCCCCAGCGCGGTGATCCTGGGCACGCGCGAGGCGGCGCGTCGCGAGGCCACGGTGATCGGCGCCGACCGCATCTCGCTGGCGGCCGACCCGACCTCGGCCGTGAAGGTCGAGCTCGAGCAGGACGACGTGGCCACGGCGCGGCGCGCCGTGGAGGCCGAGGGCCTGCCCGTGCTCGACGCGGTGGGCCTGCGCATCGTGCGCGAGTGGGAGCCCCTGGGGGCGAAGCCCACGGGCGCGAGCCCGCGGCCCGCGCTGCTGGCGGCCCCACCCGAGGGACCGCGCGCCCGGGGCCACACGCTCGCTTCCGGGCGCTGGCTCGCGCCGCAGGACCCTGCCGACGCCTGCGTGATCGAGGCGGGCGTGGCCGCCTGGCTCGGTCGCGACGCGCTCGCCCCGGGCGACACGCTCACGCTGCCAGGGCAGTCCGAGAGACTGCGCGTGGTCGGCGTCACCCGTCCTCGCGTCGCGCTGGCGCTGGCCACCGACGACCTGGGCTTCAACCTCAAGCATCCGCTCTATGTCAAGCTCGCCCAGGGGGTGCTGCTGATGCTGGGGCTGCCAGCCGTGCGTGACGGCTGGAAGCGCTCGGACGCCTGCGTGTGGGTGGGGCCTGGGACCGAAACGCGCGTGGACTGGATCACGCTGCGCGTCGCGCCCGACGACCTCTCGCGGGCGGCCGCCGCCGCGCGCGAGGCGCTGTCACGCGAGCAGACCACGGTCGTGACGCTCTACCCCGTCGTGCTGCCCCTGCTGCTCTCCGACCGCGTCGAGCGCTTCAGCGCCGTGCGCGCGGCCATGTTCCTGGCCTGCCTGGCCATGGGCGCGGTGGTGATGGCGAACCTGGGCCTGCTCCACGTGCTCACGCGCGGCCGCGAGATCGCCGTGCGCCGCGTCGAAGGCGCCACGCAGCGCACGATCGCCGCACAGTTCCTGACCGAGGGGCTGCTGTTGGCCGCGGCGGGCAGCGCGCTGGGCCTCGTGCTGGCCATGGGCCTGGCGGCGCTGCGCGCCGCGCTCGAGCCCGTGGCGGGTTTCGCCTGGGTCTTCCCCTGGGGGGACGCCGCCGTGGCGGTGGGCGTGGCCCTCCTGGTGGGACTCCTCGCCGCGCTGCTCCCGGCGCTGCGGGCCGCGGCGCAGGATCCGGTGGAGGGCCTGGCCGGTGAGTGAAGGCGCTCTCCCCGTCGAGCGCGCGGCCCTCCATGCGCGCCTGGGCGACCTGCTGCTCGAAGCCCTGCGGCACGTGCGGCGGCGGCCGCTGCGCAGCGCGCTGACGGCGCTCACCAGCGCTGTGGCCATCGCCGTGACGGTCAACGTGATCTCGCTCTCCTACGGGCTCGACCAGGACCTGCGCCGCGACGTCGGCCTGTTCGGCACGCTGGTGGTGGACGTGGGCCGCGTGCCGATCGTGGCGCCCGGGCAGCCTCGGCCCACGCTCGGGCCGGCCGAGCTCGAGCGCGTGCGCAGCACCGTGGCGGGGCTCGAGGCCACGGTCGTGGCGCGCCGGCAGGTGTCGGGCAGCGCGCGGCCGATGGCGAACGGCGTGCCCCAGGGCGAGGCCCAGCGCGTGCAGGTCCTGAGCGCCTCCACGGCCTACCTCCGGACGCTCGCCGTCGAGCCCGTGGCCGGGCGCTGGTTCGTGGAGCAGGACCGTCGGTTCGAGCGCTGCGTGCTCGACCTGGCCCTGGCGCAGCGGCTGTTCCCCGATCTCGGGCCGGCCGACATGCTCGGCCGGCAGGTGGACCTGGGCCTGTCCACGGGCGCGCGCACCGTGGAGGTGGTGGGGGTGCTGGCGGACCCGTTGACGCACCGCGCGCTCTTCGACTCCTTCGACGAGGGCCAGGGAGCGCGCACCCTCACGAGCAGCCTGCTCTCCTTCCGCAACGTCTACCTGCCCGACGGCGCGCTGGGCGAGGGCGACCTCTCGGGCATCTCGACGGTCTTCCCCGACGTGGCCCGGCTGGAGGAGGGTGTGCGCCGGCTGGAGCGCCACTGGCCGCGCCTGGACCTCGACCCCACGCGCATGCTGCTCACGCCCATCGCCGTCTTCGTGCGCCGCGACTGGATGGCGGAGATGAGCGCCTCGAGCGCCGACGGCGCGCTGCTGGGGAACATCGTCTGGATCATCATCGTGCTGGTGGCGGCCGTGATGCTCTCCACCCTGCACCTGATCACCATCCGCGAGCGCTACGACGAGCTGGCCGTGCGCCGCTGCGAGGGCGCGCGGCGGACCGACGTGGCCTGGCAGGTGACCTTCGAGGGCACGCTCACGGCGCTGGCGGGGGGGCTCCTGGGCCTGCCGCTCGGCCATGCGGCGGCGGCCGTGCTGCGCTCGATGGTGGACTTCCCCTTCCGCTTCGAGGCGCGCTATGCGCTGGTGGCCACGTTGATCGCCGTGGGGCTGGGGCTGCTCGCCTCGGTCGTGCCCGCACGCCGCGCCGCGGGCCTGGATCCCGCGCGCATCCTCACCCGGAGGCTCACGTGAGCGGCCCCGATTCGCACGCGGACGGCCCGCTGATCCGGTTGGAGGGCGCCGGGCGCACCTACGTGGCCGGCCCGGTGGCCGTCGAGGCCTTGAAGCCCGTCGATCTCGTCGTCCGGGCCGGCGAGCGCCTGGCCGTCACCGGGCCCTCGGGCTCGGGCAAGAGCACGCTGCTGCACGTGCTGGGCTGCCTGGATCGACCCACGGTGGGGCGCTACCTGTTCGAGGGCCGCGACGTCGCCCGCCTCGTCGACGCCGAGCTGGCTGGGCTGCGCAACCGGCGCATCGGCTTCGTGTTCCAGCGCTTCCACCTGCTGGCCGACGAGAGCGCGCTGCGCAACGTCGAGCTGCCCCTGCTCTACGCGGGCGTGCCGCGCGGCGAGCGCCGGCGTCGCGCGCTCGAAGCGCTTGAGTCGGTGGATCTGCTCTCGCGCGCGGCGCACGCGCCCGGCCAGCTCTCCGGCGGCGAGCAGCAGCGCGTGGCGCTGGCGCGCGCGCTGGTCAAGCGCCCCGCGCTGCTGCTGGCCGACGAGCCCACCGGGAACCTCGACTCCGTCGCCGGCGCCAACGTGCTGGCGATCATCGCGCGCGAGCACAAGCGCGGCATGACCGTGATCCTGATCACCCACGACCCCGCCATCGCCACCCTCGCCTCGCGGCGCCTCACGATCCGGGACGGCGTGGTGGCGGAGGCCTAGAGGGGGGCCCGGGGGGCGCCTCCGGCCCCCCCCGCGCCCCCCCTCACCTCGCGACCGTCCTCTGGCCGATAGGGGCGGCGGACCCTCTATGCCGCGCGCCCTCCTGTCCCTCGCCGTCGTCCTCCTCCTGAGCGTCGTCGCCTCCTCGGCGGCGCGCGCGGACGAGGTGTTCGTGCTGGACAACGGGATGGTGCTGCGGGGCACGGCGGTGGCCCAGAACGAGAACGGCGTGGTGATCCGCCTCGCCGACTTCGTCGAGGACGCGCGCGTCACAGTGGCGGCCAAGCGGATCGTCAAGCGCTACGACACGAGCGCCCGAGAGGCCACGCCCAACGCGCTGGGGCCGATGGCCTTCGCCACCGACGCGCCCATCGCCGCGGGCGATCAGCCGGCTCCCTTCACGGGCCGGCCCTGGAATCCGGGCGCCGTGGCGAGCGCGCCGCTCGAGGAGCCCAGCGCCCACACCGAGACGTTTTTCGCACGCCTGAGGCGCTTGGGCCTGATGGCCCTGCCCCCCGACGCGCTCTCGCGCGTCACGATCGCCGTGCTGCTCTGCGGCGCGCTGCTGGCGCTGTCGCTGCTGGGCGGGCGCCTGCTCGAGATCGAGGGCTTGGGCCCGCTCCCCGCCGTGCTGCTCTCCGCGGCCTTCGGCACGATGGTGATCGCCGACGCGCTCTACAGCGACCTGCTGCTGCGGGCCGACCGCGCGCTGTGGGTGCTGCCCGGACAGGCCTTGGCCTTCGTGGGGCTGGCCTGGGGCACGCTGCGCTGCGAGCTGGGTCGCGCCGTGCTGCTGCTGGCCTTCATGGCCTTCAGCCTCTCGGTGCTGGTATTCGCGGCCGGTGCCGTGTTGATGGCCTGCTAGGGCGCCGCACGTCTGGTACACGGTTGCGCGCCGCGCGGGGCTGCCGCGCTGCTGGGCGAGCCGCGGCAAGCGCGGCTCGCGGCTCGGGCCCCCGCGTCGTCCTGATGTAGGAAGACTACACGGCGTCCTCCGCGGCGGCCCTCCGCACCCCATCCCGCGCGGCGGCGGGTTGCGGCTGGCCTCTCGAGCCCCTGCGGGGCTCGTACGTGCAACACCGGCCGCGGCATCCTTGGACGGCGCCAGAGACACGGGCGGCCACGTAGCCGACCGGCCACATGCGTGGCCAGAAGGCATGCCGGAGGCGGGGGCCCCGCGTACGATGGGAGCGTGGCTCTCGCGCTCTCCCTCGCCGTGCTGGGCGTGCTGCTCGCCGTCCTGGCCCTGCTGCTGGCGATCCGCACCGAGCGTCACGTGCGGCGGCTGGCCAGGGCGCTGGCCCACGAGTGGGGTCTGCGTACGGGGGGCGGCGGTGACCCCGTCGCGCCACCCGCGGAGCGGGGAGCGCTCAGCGAAGCGCAGACTCAGCTGCGGCGCTCGATCGAGGACCTGGAGCAACGCGTGTTCGAGCTGGCCGCACGCTCGGCGGCATCCAGCCCGCCCGCCTTCGTCCCGGCTTCGGGCCTGCGCACCACAGGAGCGAGCAGCGCTGCCGGCGCTCCTGCGGGCCAACGCACTCCGGACCCGCGCGAGCGCGTGCGTCGCCATCTCGAGCAGCTGGGCTACGAAGAGGTGGTCGTGCTGCCGGGGCGCGAGGGCGCGGGCTCCCTGATCTACGAGGCGCGCGAAGACGGCATGCCCCGCAAGGGCGGGGCGCGCGTCGCTGAGGATGGTCGTGTGACGCTGCATCCGGCCGGCGCGCTGCGGGTCTTTCCGTGAGGCGCGCGGGTGTCTGTCCGGCGGTTGGCGCCGCTGCGGGCCGGGGCCGGTTGACGACGTGAGTCTCTCGGCCGAGTCCTTCGACCTGCTGGCCGCGGGCCTGCTGCTGCTCTGCAGCGTCTGGGGCTTCTGGCGCGGCGTCCTGAGCCAGCTGGTCTCGCTGGCGGCCATCCTGCTGGCCCTGGTGGGGGCCCGTTGGGCCGGCCCGGCGCTCGAGCAGCCCCTCGGCCAGATGCTGGGGATCGCGTCGGCCGACCTGCCGGTGGCAGCCTGGGCCGTGGCCGTGGGCCTGCTGCTCCTCGCCGTCGCCGTGCTGGCTCACGGCCTGGCGGGCCTGCTGCCCGTACGGGGATTCCCGCGTCCGGCCAGTCGCTGGCTGGGCGGACTGCTGGGCGCGCTCAAGGGGGCCGTGCTGCTGGTGATCCTGGCCTACGGCGTGGTCTACGCCGCGCCGGCTCGCGTGGCCGAGGCTTGGGGGAGCGGCAGCCGGGTGCTGCCCCTCTTGCGGCCGCTGCGCGGCGCGCTGGCGCAGGCGCTCGCCCTGCCTGCCTGCACGGACGAGGTGGCCGCCCGCGTCGAAGCCCTGGCCCCGGCAGGCAGCTAGCCGCGGGTCTAGGATCCAGGGCTCGGAGGTCGCGTGCGCGCTGAAGGTCTGCTCTACGGGCTGGCGTTCCTCGGGATCCTGGGCGCGGGCGCCCTGCTCGTGGGCCCGCGGCTGCGGGGGGGCTCGCAGGCGCGACCTGTGGAGGGGCGTCCCTCCCTGCCGGCCTCCCGCCCGCGCCTCTCCGACGCGCCGCCGACTGCGGCGCGCGTCGTCACGCTCAGCGTCGTGGGGCCCGGCGGCGCGTTGCGCGGTCCCCTGAAGGCGCCGTTGGGAGCGGGCGCGCGCACGCTGGGCGCCGCGGCCTCCGGCGGCGTGCGTCTCGAGCTCACGTTGACCGGCGACGAGGTGGCCCTCGGGGCCGCCGGCCACCAGTGGGTGCGGCGCGCGTCAGCCACGCTCGCGGACGGAGCCGAGATCGTCCTGCCCGTGGCGGCTCCCTCGGTCCTGCTGCGCGTCCGGGAGGTGGACGGCGCTCCGGCCGCGGGCGTGCCCGTCGAGGTGCGCCCGGCCTCGCCCGCCGGTCCGCGGCGCACGGACGGCGGCGGGACCCTGGTGCTCGACGACCTGGCGCCCGGCCTGGTCGTGCTGCTGGTGGGCGGCCGCGAGCGCGAGGCGGCGGCGCTGCGCGTGCTGGCCGGCGCAGAGCGCGAAGCGCGGGTCGTGCTGGAGCCTCCCCTGGTGATCACGGGCCAGGTGCGCGGGGGCGCCGGAGAGGCGCTCGCGGGCGCGCGCCTGGAGGCCTTCGACGCGCGCGGGTCCCTGGGCGCGAGCGTGACGAGCGGTCCCGACGGCGCGTTCGCCTGGAGGGGCCCGGTCGCCAGCGTGCTCGCGCTGCGCGTGAGCGCGGCGGGGCGCGCCGGCGAGTGCTTCGAGATCCGACCGGGCCTGGGCGCGCTCGAGGTCCGGGCCGGGGACCTTCACCTGCCGCAGGCCGAGGTCGAGGTCTCGGGCCGCGTGCGCGGTGCGGCCGGACGACCCGAGGCGCGCCTGACGCTCGAGCCTGCGGCGGCCGCCCTGCTGCGCGAGCTGATGGGGGCGGAGAGCGTGCTGACCCCGCCGTGGAGCGTTCCGCTGGCGGCCGACGGCAGCTTCGTGGCGCGCGGCCTGCCCGCCGACGTGGCGCTGCGCGTGAGCCTGCGCGGCGCCGGCCTCTCCGAGGACGCGCTCCTCGCCCCGCGCGCGGGCGACCGCGTGGTGCGCGACTTCGAGCCGGACGCGGGCGAGACCCTGCGCGTGCGCTTGACCGACGGCACCGCCGCCACGCCCGTGGCGGGCCAGGTCGTGCTGGTCTCCTCCGATCCCGTGGACGGCGACGCTCCGCGGCCCGGGGATCGCCTGGCGCGCACGGACGCGGCAGGGCGCCTCGTGCTCGACGGCCTCGCGCGCGGCCCCTGGTACCTGCGCGCCTACCGGCCGGGCTGCCGCAGCCTGCTGGCGCGTGCCGACGTGCCCACCCTGGGCGAGGTGGCGTTGCGCTTCGCGCCGGCCTTGACCGACTCCACGCGGCGCCTCCAGGGCCGCGTGGTGGACGACCTGGGGCGCCCGCTCGCGGGCGTCACGCTGCGCGCGGCGGGAGTGAGCGGCGTGAGCGGCGCTGACGGCGGCTTCGTGCTCGAAGGCGTCGAGAGCCTGGCCTCCCGGGTGACGCTCTCCTGCGGCTACGAGCCAGGCGCGTCGCTCGCCGCGGAGAGCGACCCGCGGTTCGTCGGCGCGCTGGCCCAGGAGGAGGTCACGCCCGGCGGGCCGCCCCTCACGCTCGTGGTGCCCGGCGACCAGACGCTCGCCTTCCGCGCCGTGGACGGGCTCGATGACCGGCCCATCGGCTGGCTCCATGTCGTGGCCCGCGCCGACGACGGCCGGGTCTTCTGGGACCGCGCCTTGGCCGCGCCCGAGGGGCGCTTCGTGCTGCCGGGCCTGCCGCGGGTGGGCCTGACGCTGACCCTGCTGGCCCCAGGACGCCGCCTCGAGCGCCTGGTGGTGCACGAGCGCGTCGGCCGGGCCCAGGACGACCCGCGCCGCCCGCGCGACCTGGGCGATCTCGTGCTGCTGCGCGGGCTGTTCCTCGAAGGACTGGTGAGCGGCGCGGACGGCCGGCCGCTCCCCGGCGCGCGCGCCGCGGCCCTCGACAAGGGCTGGCTGGGAGCCGCCGCCGACGTGGTCGCGCGGCGTGAGCTGGCCCTGCGGGTGGCCTCGGCCGACGCGGCCGGCCACTTCACCCTCGAGGGGCTCGACCCGCGCAAGCCCGCTGCCGTGGTGGTCTGGGCCCCGGGGCGCGCGCCCACGCTCAGGCGTGCGGTGAACTCACAGGCAGCGAGCGCCGAGGCCGCCTCCGGCGAGGCGCTCTCCGGGCTCGAGAGCCTGACAGCCCGCATCGACGCGCGCTTGAAGACCGGCAGCCGCGTCTCCCTGCTGCTCACCGACCAGCAGAGCGCCGCGCCGGTGCATGGGGCGATCATCGATCTCGAGTCGGCGCGCAACGGCAGCGCTTACCTCGATCTGGTGGTGCGCGGGGTGATCGGAGGGCAGGTCGCCAGCAGCGAGGAGTGGCGCGCGGTCTCCGAGCACCTGCTGTGGGAGGGCCGCGAGGAGGGGGCCTACACCCTCGGGCCGGTGGAGCCTGGCGAGTACGAGCTGATCGTGGAGCACCCGCTCTACCTGCCCGAGCGGCGCAAGATCCCGGTCCTGGACGCAGGCGCCGCCTTCGCCTACGAGGCCCTTGAGCCCGAAGAGGGGGCGCGCTTCGACCCCAACGATCCCAGCAGCCTGACACGCGTGCGCCGCGGCCCGGAGATGGTGACCGTCTACGGCAGCGACAAGATGCGCATCCCGATCAGCCTGCGCGCGAAGTAGGGGCTCTTGGGTCGGCCCGGCGCGGGCAGCCGCTCAGCTCGGGTCCGCGTGTCAGCTCGGGTCGGCACTGCGAGCTTCCGCCTTCTCGGCCGCACGCGAGGCCTTCGTGCGCTCGGACTCGATGCCGCGCAGGACCTCCGGCGTCACGTCGCCGGTGGGGTACTTTCCGTCCATGCAGGCCATGCAGAAGTTCTTGACGCGCTTGGTGGGGCCGCGCACGGCCGTCACCATGTCTTCCAGGGTCATGTAGACCACGGCGTCGGCGCCCACGGCCTTGGCGATGCGCTCGTCGGTCTTCTCGCGGCGCGCGAGGAACTCGTCCTTGGTCTGCATGTCGATGCCGTACACGCAGGGGTACTTGATCTTGGGCGCCGAGACCGCCAGGTAGACCTCGCGCGCGCCGGCTTCGCGCACCATCTCGACCACCGCGCGCGTGGTGGTGCCGCGCACGATGGAGTCGTCCACCAGCAGCACGCGCTTGCCTTCGAGCTCCATCGGCAGGGTGGTCATCTTGGCGCGCACGCTCTTCGCGCGGTTGGCCTGGCCGGGCATGATGAAGGTGCGGCCCACGTAGCGGTTCTTGAGCAGGCCCTCGCGGTAGCGCACGCCCAGCGCGTGCGCGCACTCGAGCGCGGCGGGCCGGGCCGAGTCGGGCACGGGCACGACGACATCGGGCGTGAGCCCGCGCTCGCGCACGTGCTTGGCCAGCTTCTCGCCCAGGCGCAGGCGCGCGCGGTAGACGGAGATGTCGTCCATGACCGAGTCGGGGCGCGCGAAGTAGATGTACTCGAACACGCAGGGGCGGTGCTGCGGGCGGCCCTGGCCCAGCACCTGGCGGCGCGTGAGCGTGCCGTCGGCGGCCACCATCAGGATCTCGCCGGGGTCGAGGTCGCCCACGGTCTCGAAGCCCAGCACGTTGAGCGCGGCGCTCTCGCTCGTGACGCACCAGTGCCAGCCGCGGCCGGCCTTGCGCCGGCCCACCGCCGCGGGCTTGATGCCGTAGGGGTCGCGGAAGGCCACCAGCCCGCGTCCGCCGACCAGGGCCACGCCGCTGTAGGAGCCGCGCACGCGCTTGAAGACCTGGCGCATGGCGGCGGTGGCGTCGTCGAACCAGTGCTCCGGGCCGCGGTGCTTGAGCGCGGCGGCGAAGACGTTGAGGATCACCTCCACGTCGCAGTCGGTGCCCAGGCGGCGGCCGTCCCGCTGGCTCAGCTCGCGCTTGAGCTCGGAGAAGTTGGTCACGTTGCCGTTGTGGGCCATGGCGATGCCGAAGGGCGTGTTCGTGTAGAGCGGCTGCGCGTCGGCGCCCGTGCCGCCGCCCACGGTCGGGTAGCGCGTGTGGCCGATGGCGAAGCGGCCCGGCAGGAGCCTCAAGCGGTCGTCGGGGAAGAGGTCGCGCACCATGCCGCTGCCGCGCTCGGTGTGGAACGACTCGCCGTCGAAGGTGCTCAGGCCCGCGGCGTCCTGGCCGCGGTGCTGCAGCACGAGCAGGGCGTCGGCCAGCTCGAAGGACGCGCGTGCGTCGCCGTACAGGCCGATGAAACCGCACATGGACGGGGTGCGCTCCTGGGGGCGTGGAGTCTACGAGCGGCTCCCCCGGCCCCCCCGCCGGGGACGCAGCGAGGGTGGCCGCGCCAGGCCGCCGCGCCGGGCTTCCAGGCGCGCTTACCGGCGCTGCAGGCGACGCAGCAGGCCTGGCGGCAGGAAGCCCGAGAGGTGCATGCCGCCGGGCACGGGATCGCCGCTGAGCAGCGCCAGGCCGCCCTTCTTCCACTCGAAGGCCTGCCCCAGGCCCCGGTCGCCGAGCACCAACCAGGCGAGCAGCTCGCCCAGCCAGGGCTGGTGGCCCACCAGCACCGGACGCTCGCCTTCCAGGCGCGCGAGCAGCGCCTGGCTCGGCGCCAGCGCCAGCAGCGGCTCGGCCTGGGCAGGGCCGTCCACGAGAGGCATCAGGAGCTCGGCTGTCTCGACCGCCCGCAGCAGCGGGCTGTGGAGCAGCCGGTCGAAGCGCAGGTCGGCCTGTTCGAGGGCCTGCCGCAGGCGGCGGAACTTCCGGCGGCCGGCGGGCGTGAGCGCCCGCGCAGCGTCGGCGTCGCGCTCGCCGGCGCTCGAGGGGGCGGCGGGGGCGTGGCGCACCAGGGTGAGCTGCATGGTCCTCCGGGCCCCGGGGGCGGCGCCAGAAGCATGACCGCACCCGCCCCCAGAGCCGCTCGGGGCACCCGCGCCTGGCCCGCCCAGGCCGTGAAATGCGCGTAAAGCCGTAGGTAGTCTCGCCCCGAAGGGTGCGCCATGGCAGGCTGGATAGGGTGGGGCCCTGGCTCTCCGGGCAGGGCCGGAGCCCGACCGCCCTTCCGCCCCCTGGCCCCCGGCCCCCCCGGCCCCCTGGCCCCCCGAGCCCTCGCGAGCCGCCTTCACGCCATGGAAACCCTGGACCCGCCCCGCAGCGCTGTCCCGGCCTTGACCGAGGCGGGCCTCTACCTTCCGGGGCTCACCAGCCTGCTCGAGTTCAACCGGCGGGTGCTGGCCCAGGCCGAGGACCGCTCCCTGCCGCTGCTCGAGCGGCTGCGCTTCCTGACCATCTTCAGCAACAATCTCGACGAGTTCTTCGAGGTGCGGGTCGCGGGCTTGAAGCAGCAGGTGCGCTTCGGCATCCAGACCAGCGGCCCCGACGGCGTCCAGGCGCCGCAGGCGCTCCAGCGCATCAGCGTGCTGGCGCACGGCCTGGTGGGCGAGGCCTACCGCCTGCTGGCCGAGGAGCTCAACCCGGCGCTCGAGGCCGAGGGCATCCGGCTGCTGGACCGCGCGCACCTGAGCCCGGGCCAGCTGCGCTGGGTGCGTCGGCACTTCACCGCCGAGGTGCTGCCGGTCTTGACCCCCGTGGCCCTGGACACGGCCCATCCCTTCCCGCGCGTGCTCAACAAGGGCCTCTCGTTCATCGCCTCGCTCGAGGGCCACGACGCCTTCGGCCGTGAGAGCGCCGTGGCCGTGCTGCCGGTGCCGCGCTCGCTGCCGCGGCTCCTGAGGATCCCGCCCGAGGTCGCGGAGGGTCCGAACGACTTCGTGCCGCTCTCGGCGATCGTGGACGAGAACATGGCCGACCTCTTCCCGGGGATGCAGGTGACGGGCTGCTTCCCCTTCCGCATCACGCGCGACAGCGAGCTGTGGGTGGACGAGGAAGAGGTGGACAACCTGCTGCAGGCCCTCAAGGGCCAGCTGCCGCGGCGCAACTACGGCGAGGCGGTGCGGCTCGAGGTGGGCGACGGCTGTCCCAACGAGATGACCCAGCTGCTGCTGCACAAGACCGACCTCGGCCCGGACGACCTCTACCGCGTCAGCGGGCCCGTCAACCTCAACCGCCTGGCCGGCCTCTACGGCCTGGTGGATCGCCCGGACCTCAAGTTCAAGCCCTTCGAGCCGGGCGTGCCGGCGCGCCTGAAGCAGTCCGAGAGCATCTTCGAGACGCTGGCGCGGGGCGACCTGCTGCTCCACCACCCCTACGAGTCCTTCGAGCCGGTGTTGGAGCTCGTGCGCCAGGCCGCCGCCGATCCCGAGGTGCTGGCCGTCAAGCAGACGCTCTACCGCACCGGCGCCGACAGCCCCATCGTGGCCGCCCTGATGGAGGCGGCGCGCGCGGGCAAGGACGTCACGGCCGTGGTCGAGCTGCGCGCGCGCTTCGACGAGGCCGCGAACATCGAGCTGGCCACGCGCCTGCAGCAGGCCGGCGCGAACATCGTCTACGGCATCGTGGGCTACAAGACCCACGCCAAGATGCTGCTCGTGGTGCGCCGCGAGGGCAAGCGCCTCAAGCGCTACGTCCACCTGGGCACGGGCAACTACCACGCGCTCACCGCGCGCATCTACTCCGACCTGAGCTATCTCACCTGCGACAAGGAGGTGGGGGAGGACGTGCACGCGCTGTTCCTCGAGCTGACGGGGTTGGGCAAGGCGCCGCGCTTGAAGCGCCTGTGGCAATCGCCCTTCACGCTCCACAGCGGGCTGGTGGAGCTGATCGACGCCGAGGCGGCGGAGGCGCAGGCCGGCCGCCCCGCGCGCATCGAGGCGCGCGTCAACGGCCTGTCCGATCCCTGGGTGATCCAGGCCCTCTACCGCGCCTCCCAGGCCGGGGTGCCCATCGAGCTGCTGGTGCGCGGCATCTGCGCGCTGCGGCCGGGGGTTCCCGGGGTCTCCGAGACCATCCGCGTGCGCAGCGTCGTGGGCCGCTTCCTCGAGCACGCCCGCGTCTACCGCTTCCACGCCGCCGGCCAGGACCGGGTCTTCTGCTCCAGCGCCGACTGGATGGAGCGCAACCTGCTGCGTCGCGTCGAGATCGCCTTCCCCATCTCGGACGACCGCTTGAAGCAGCGCGTCATCGAGGAGTGCCTGGCGCCCCATCTGCGGGACAACGCCCAGGCCTGGCAGCTGCAGAGCGACGGCAGCTACCTGCGCGTGCAGCCCGCCCCCGGCGAAGCGCCGTACTGCGCCCAGGCCGACCTCTTGCAGCGCCTGGCGAGGTAGCGGCAGCGTCCGGGCTCGGCGGCGTGAAGTTCTCGGTAGCATCGTGGCCCTACCATGGGCCTCCACGACACCTACGACCTGGTGCAGCAGGCGCTCGCCGGAGACGGCGCCGCGCGCGGACAGCTGCTCGACCAGGTGCGCCCACGACTCGTGATGTGGGTCACCGGGCAGCTCAGCGCCGCGCTGCGCGGGCAGGTGGAGCCCGAGGACGTGGCGCAGGAGATCCTGCTCGCGCTGCACAAGGACCTCGACGGGTTCAAGGGCCCCGACAAGCGCGCGTTCCACGCTTGGCTCTTCACCATCGCGCGCAATCGCATCCGCGACCTGGCCGACCGGGCCGGGGCGCTCAAGCGGCGCTTGCCTCCCCCCAGGAGCCTCGCGGTGTCGTCGCCGTCGGGTGCCGAGAGCCGGCGCGAGGACGTCGCCTCCATGATGGCGGCCTTGGGCGAGCTCGAGGAGCCGCATCGGGAGGTGATCGTGCTGCTGCGCATCGAGGAGCGTTCGGCCCAGGAGCTGGCCGAGATCTGGAGCGTGAGCGAGAACGCTGTGCGCATCCGCTACTGCCGAGCCCTCAAGGCCTTGCGCGTGAAGCTCGGGATCGAGGAGCCGCCCCAGACCTAGGCACGAAAGGCTTCCCCCCGCCTTCCGCCTTCTCCCTCAGAACATGACCCCTACCCAGCCCCCTCCGGATGAAGAGGCCCTCGCAGGGGCCTTGGCCGACTACCACCGCCGGCAGGCCGCCGGCGAGTCGGTCTGGGTCGGCCAGTACGACGAGGGGCTCGGCCCGCTCCGGGCCGAGTTCCGACGCCTGGTCGAGGTCGAGGAGAGCCTCGACCTCACGCTCGAGAACCCGCCGGGGCTGAAGCTGCCGCACGACTTCGGCCGCTACCGGCTTGAGGAGCAGGTGGGCCAGGGCGGCATGGGAGTGGTCTACCGGGCCACGGACCGCCAGCTGCGCCGCACGGTGGCCGTGAAAGTGCTGCACGCGGGCATCGCCCACGGCGACGCGGTCGCGCGCGAGCACTTCCGCAAGGAGGCCAAGCTGTGCGCGCGCGTGCGTCACGACCACATCGTGGTGATCCACGACGCCGGCGAGAACGGGGGCCAGCTCTTCTACGCGATGGACTACCTCCCTGGAGACTCGCTCGAGGCCAGGATCCGGCGCGGCGAGCGCTTCGAGCCCCGCGCGCTCGCGGCCGCGCTCAAGAAGATCGCCGAGGCGCTGCAAGCCGTACATGCCCAGGGGACGGTCCACCGCGACGTCAAGCCGGGCAACATCATGGTGACGCCCGAGGGGAAGTTCGTGCTGACCGACTTCGGGCTGGCGCGCAACGTGGAGGACAAGCGCATCACCCGCACCGGTCAGGCCCTCGGCTCCTTCCACTACATGTCGCCGGAGCAGCTGCGCGGCGAGAAGAACGGCGTGGGCGCGCCCAGCGACGTCTACGGCCTGGGGAGCGTGCTCTACGAGGCCCTGACGGGCCAGACGCCGTTCCAGACCGAGAGCCGCGAGGCGCTCTACCGCATGATCCTCCATGAGCGCCCGCGACCGCCGCGCGAGCTCGACCCGTCGATCCCCGAGAGGCTTGAGAGCATCGTGCTGGTGGCCCTCCAGAAGCGGCCGGAGGATCGCTACGCGACGGCGGCCGCCATGGCCGAGGACCTGCAGCACTTCCTCGACGACGAGCCGACCCGAGTCCCCGTGGGGCGCTTCGTCCACGCGCTGCGCTGGGCCCGCGCCCACGCCAAGCACCTGGCGGCCGCCGCGCTGGTGCTGGCGGGCGCTGCGCTGGGTGCGAGCGCCTGGTGGAACGCGCGACCTGCGCAGCTCACGCTGCAGTACGACGAGAGCGTGGGATCGAGCAAGGCGAGCGTCACCATCGACGGCGCCTACCGCGGCGAGGCCGGGGCGGAGCCCCTGCGGCTGACCCTGGAGCCCGGGCACTACGTCCTGGAAGCCAAGCTGCCGGGCCACGGCCCGGAACGGCGCAAGTTCACCCTGCGAGCCGGGCAGGACTTCGCGCTCGAGCTGCGCTACGGCGAGCCTCAGACCCCCGCGGCGGCGAGCGCCCTGCGCGCCGCGGTCGACTTGGCTGAGCTGCCCGCCGCCCCCGGGACGCGGGCGGCGGGCCCGGCCGCTCCAGCGCTGAGCGTGCTCGCTCCCCGAGGCGCGGTCAGGCTCACCGACCTGGCCCAGGGCTGGATCGTCGATCTGGAGGAGTGGTCGGGGGGCGGGGAGCTGGTGCTCTCCCGCGGCGCCGAGGAGCTCTGGCGCGAGGCTTTCGCACCCGACCTGGTGCCCGACCAGTCGCTCGTCCGCGGGCGCTTCCCCGACCAGGTGCTCGCGCGCCTGGCGCCGGGCGACCTGCTGACCTTCTCCTGGGAGCCGGCGTCAGGCGGCCTGGAGGCGCCCGCGCGCGCCGAATCCAGCGTGGCGACGGGCGACCCGGCCGGTCCCGCTCTCGCGCGCATCGAGCGCCTCCTGATTCCCGAGTCGGCCTTCGCGGCCCAGCTGAGGGTCGAGGCGCTCTTCGCCCGCCAGCTCCTGAGCGCGGCGTTGGGGGAGGCTCTCGAGGCGGTTCGGGCCCATCCGCAGGAGCGCGCGCTGTGGGACCAGATCGACAGGCTCATGGTGCGCATCGACGGCTCCACCCGCTTCAGCCGCGACGTGCTCAGCCACCTGGTCCACGGCTACCCGACCCCGCCGCTGGGTCCGCCTTCGGGCGCGCCGCCGCGCTGAGGCGCCGCTCAGCGCAGCTCGAGCGTGTACCCCACCTCATCGAAGTAGGCGGCCTCCTCCTCGAGGTCGGCGCGGGTCATCGGGCGGCCGTCGAGGAAAGCGTGGGGGAAGGTGAGCGTGAGGGAGCGCTCGCGGGCCGTCAGGCGCGGCGCGGAGGCGGCCCGCGTGGTGCGCGCCCGGTTGAGGCGCACGGCCAGCCGCAGCAGCAGCGTCAGGCGCAGCGTGGCCTCGCGCAGGGGCCCGGGGAGCTCCTTCAAGTGCTCGTCGGTGAGGCGGCGCCGGTGGTTGCGGATCAGGGCCGCCAGACGCTGCTGGTCCGGTCGCGAGAAGCCGCGCATGTCGCTGTTGGCCACCAGGTAGGCGCCGTGCTTGTGGTGGCCGGTGTAGGAGAGGCTCACGCCGATCTCGTGCAGGCGTGCGGCCCACACCAGCAGGCGGCGGTGCTCCTCGTCCTTGAGGTCCCAGGCGCGCGCGACCTGCTCGAGCAGCGCCAGGGCCGTGCGCTCCACGGCCGCCACGTGCTCGCTGTCCACGTGGAAGCGCGCCACGAAGGCGGCGATGGTCTGCTCGCGTACGTCCTCGCGGCGGATGCGGCCCAGCAGGTCGTAGAGCAGGCCCTCGCGCAGCGCGCCCTGGGAGACGCCCAGGCGCTGGATGCCGAAGCCCTCGAAGAGCGCGCGCAGGATGGCCAGGCCGCCGGGCAGCACGTCCACGCGCTCGTCCTTCAGCCCCTTGATGCGCACGTCCTCGATGCGCTTGAAGCCGAGCAAGGCGTCGCGCAGCCGGTCCAGGCCCTTCTTCGTGATGCCTCCGCTGCTCCAGCCGTTCTCGCGCAGCACCTCCTCGATGGAGAGGATCGTGCCCGAGGAGCCCACCGCGTGCCGCCACGCCAGGCCGCGGTAGCGGCGCTCGAGCGGCTCGAGCTCCAGGCGGGCGGCGATCTCGGCTCGCTCCAGGTGCTGCTTCTTGAGGACGCCGCCCGGGAAGAACGCCAGGGTGTAGGAGACGCAGCCCATGTAGAGGCTGTCCATGTGCAGGGTCTCGAAGCGCTCGCCGACCACGCACTCCGTGCTGCCCCCGCCGATGTCCACCACCAGGCGCCGACCGTCCTCGTCGGCCAGGTCGTGGGCCACGCCCAGGTAGATCAGCCGAGCCTCCTCGTGGCCACTGACGACCTCGATGGGATGGCCCAGGGCCGCTTGCCCGCGCTTCAAGAGATCGCGCACGTTGCGTGCCTTGCGCCAGGCGTTCGTGCCCACCGCGCGGACGTCGTCCAGGTC
>JANOFW010000044.1:0-2267 GCA_031413835.1 Planctomycetia bacterium | reverse complement strand
TGAAGACCTGGAACCTCGACCCCGACGCGCTCTTCGATCGCGTGATCCCCGCGGCCAAGACCGCGGCCGAGGCCGTGGACCTCGCCGTGAGCCTGGCCGACCGTCGCGAGGCGCTGCGGCGCTCCGGCGCCGAAGACGACGTGGCTGTGGTGCGTCCTGAAAGTGACTGACCCGTTCGACTCGCTCGGAGCCTAGCGGCTCCTCGACTCGCTCAGGGTCCCTCGGCTGCCTCGGGAGGACCCGACGACGCTCAGCGCAGTCCGCCGCCTCCGCCACCGCCCCCGAGCCCCCCGCCTCCAGCACCGCCGCCGCCCAGGCCTCCGCCCCCGCCGCCCCCTGGGTTGTTCCCGCCCCCGCCGCCCCCTGGATTGCCTCCACCGCCGCCGCCACCCGCCGGATCGCGTCGGTCGCGCAGGCGCTCCTCGAGGGGTGTGGGGCGGGCCTTGCGGTCGATCTCCATCACGCTCGGATCGCCCTCGGGCGGAGCCGGGGGGGGCTGGGGGGGCGTGGGGGGCTGCACCACCGGCGGCGGTGCAGGGAGCGGCGGCGCGGCCATGCGCCAGGTGAGGCTCCAGGGGCGGCCTTCGGCGCTCAGGCCCTCCCAGCGCGCGTTCTTCCCGGAGACCTCCCAGCGATGGTGCGCGGCGCCGGCGAAGCCCAGGCGTGCCACGCCCAGGGTCTCGAGCGCACCGAGCACGTTGCGCACCTCCGCCTTGAGGAACGCATCGCCTTGGTCGCGGGGCAGACGCCCGGCCGCGAGGCCGCGCAGCGCGTCGAGGATCAGCTCGCGCTCGAGGAACACGAGGTTCCCGTGGAAGCGTGCTGCGTCGCCGCAGATGCGCGCGAAGGCCAGCCCGCGTTCGTCGAAGGCCGCCACGCCCACGCAGCGCAGCGAGCGCAGCGGCTCGAAGCGCGGCTCGTAGGCCGCGGCCTGGATCTGGAAGCCCTCGGTCAGGTAGGCCGCGCTGCCGTCCACGTTGCGCGCCGGGTCCACGCCGAACTGCGCGTTGCGCGCGGCCAGCTCGTTGGGCCAACGGGCGGTCCCCAGCAGGGCCTGCTCGCGCGGCGAGAGCCCCAGCCCGCGCGAGAGGTAGGGGCCGTGGGGCAGCGCCGCCAGCCCGCGCGCCGTCGGCACGAAGGCGCTCACGCCGGGAGGCAGGTAGGCGGCCCGCAGCACCATGCGCGAGGGACCATCGGGCGTGACCAGGGCCTCGCCCACCGTGACCTCCACGGGATGGGTCCCACGGTTGGTCATGCGCACGTAGAGCTCGCCGGCAGGCAGCGGCAGGTCCATCACGTCCACGAACGCGTCGTGCAGGCCCACGCGCCCGTCCTCGACCACGTCCTGCTCCTCCGGCGCGCGCAGCAGCGGCACCAGCAGCAGCCCCTGCCCGCGGATCGGCGCCCCGGGCGTGACCTGGTGCATCCACGTCACGAAGGGATGCAGCGGCGGCGCCTCGACGGGGACGGCCGGCGCGAGCGGCGCGGGCGCAGGATCCTCGGCGCCGGCTGCGCCGGTCAGCAGCGCCAGCGCGCAGGCCGCGATGCCAGGGCGCCACGTTCGCGCTGGCCAGCTTCCGGGTCTCTGCAGTTGCGCGCGTGCTCGCATGTGCGCCTCCTCGGGCCCGCGTCTCGCCCCGCGGCTGCGTTGGGGACCTTGCCGAGAGCCCGTGCCTAGGATGCTAACGCCGTTGGGTGTGCGTGTGGCGGGCCTTGGCCCCAGCGCGGCTAGGGCCCTGGCGTTGGGACGAGGGATCCCGCCTGACGGTCCAACCTGCCGCCCGCTGCCGAAGGCAGCCCAGCCCGAACCCTAGCGCCTTGGCTGGACGCGTCGCGATCGGCGCAGGGCCGACCGGATGGCCAGACGGATGCGCTGGATGCGACTTCTCACCGCCGGTTTGGTGACCCCCAGGGCTTGGGCGATGTCAGTGTGGCTCGCGCCCGCCAGGTGCAGGGACCACGGGCGCTCCCAGCCCCGGCGGCGACGCACGAAGAATTCCGGCGGCGCGAGCGGCTCAGTGGGGCGCGGCAGCGCCACCCGCATGGCGCCGCTCCGCGAGCTCAGCCGGCTGCGCAGGGCTTGGAGGGCCGATCTCACCGACCAGCGGGAGCGTCCGAGGATCGTCTCGATCTCGGCCGGGGCGCGGCCCGCAGCACGCAGGAGCGCCACAGCCCTCTGGCCTGGGGTCAGGCGCCCGATCGCCTCTTGCACCGCGCGGGCGTCCTCGCGGAGACCAGCCCCTTGTGTCGGGTCGTGCGTGGGCGCC
>JANOFW010000043.1:0-4282 GCA_031413835.1 Planctomycetia bacterium | reverse complement strand
CCTGGCCGCGCGCGCCGACGCGCGCGAAGCGGCGCGCGCGGCCGCGACCTGGCTCGATCTGCCTCTGCGTGCGCGGCTCACGACTCGCTAGACACGACGAACCGGGGGCGAGAAAGAGCCCAGGGCGCCTTGCGCGGCCTGCCGCGTGGAGCGATGCTGGGGGCATGCGTACCGCCATGCTCTCGGCCCTGGCCGCCCTGGCCCTGGGGCTCTGCCTCGCCCCCCGCGCCCCCTGCGACGAGCCCCCGGCCGAAGACGAGTTTGCCGGCCTGCCACACGAAGAGCGCAAGGCCGGCGCCGACGCCCAGAGGATCTACCGGCTCATCGGCCCGCGCGACGCCGAGGCCGCGCCGGCCGCAGGACGGCCGCTGCTGCTCGTGCTGCCCGGGGGCGACGGCGGACCCGACTTCCTGCCCTTCGTCAAGCGCATCCACCTCAACGTCCTCGCCAAGGAGTGGCTCGTCGCGCAGGTGGTCAGCGTCAAGTGGAGGGAGGACCAGCGCGTGGTCTGGCCCACCAAGGGCTCGCCCGTCCCCGGGAGCAAGTTCAGCACCGAGGAGTTCATCGAAGCCGTCGCCGCCGATGCTGCCAAGGTCCAGAAAGTGGACCCCGCGCGCGTGTTCGCCCTGGGCTGGTCCTCCAGCGGCCCGGCGCTCTACGCCCATGCGCTCACCAAGAAGCCCAGCCTCGCGGGCTGGTACATCGCGCAGTCCGTGTTCCACCCCCAGGACCTGCCACCTCTCGCTCTGGCCAAGGGACGCGCCTTCTTCCTCGACCACTCGCCCGACGACCGCACCTGTCCCTTCGCCGACGCGCAGAAGGCCGAGGAGGAGCTCAAGAAGGCGCGCGCCCTGGTCAAGCTGGTCACCTACGAGGGCGGCCACGGCTGGAAGGGCAACCTGTGGCAGCGCATGAAGGACGGATTGACGTTCCTCGAAGAACAGCGACCTCGCGCCGCGCGCGCGCGCTGAGGCCCCCGCCCCGAGGAGGGCCGTGCAAGCCTGGGGCGGACTTGGTAGCCTCACGCCCGTCCTCCGGAGGTACGCGCCGTGGATCAGATCCTCCCCTGGCTGCTCAGCGCGGGCGGCGGCGCGATCGGTGGCCACCTGGTCGGCTTGATCGGCAAGCTCAGGAACCTGGCGCCCATGCTCAAGACGCTTTTCGGGGCCGTCGGCGGGGTGGCCGGCTTCAAGCTGGCCGAGATGACCCACCTGCTGCCGGACATGGGCGCGGCAGAGCAGGCCGGCATCGGCGCCGGCGCCGGCGCGCTGCTCACGGGCCTGCTCGGCAAGCTGATGATCAAGAGGCGCTGACCCGGCTCCGCGGCGAGCGCACGGCTCGAGGCGGGTCCCCAGGGTATCGTGCCGCGCCGCGCCCGCGCGCGGCGGAGGCTCTCGTGCCGAAGATCCTGGGTTCCATCCTTGAGTCCATCGGCGACACGCCGTTGGTGCGTCTGCGGACCATCGGCCGCGAGACGGGCTGCGAGCTGCTCGCGAAGTGCGAGTACTTGAACGCCGGCGGTTCGGTCAAGGACCGCATCGGGCGGCGCATGCTCGAGGAGGCGCAGAAGAGCGGGCGCATCAAGCCCGGCGACACCTTGATCGAGCCCACCAGCGGCAACACCGGCATCGGGCTCGCGCTGGCGGCGGCCGTCTACGGCTACCGCATGATCATCACGATGCCGCAGAAGATGAGCCGCGAGAAGCAGGTCGTGCTCGAGGCCCTGGGCGCGGAGATCATCCGCACCCCCACCGAGGCGGCCTGGGACGCCCCCGAGAGCCACATCGGCGTCGCCAAGCAGCTCCAGGGGCTGCTGCCGGACTCGCACATCCTCGACCAGAACAAGAACCCCGACAACCCGCGCGCGCACGAAGACGGCACGGGCCGTGAGATCGTGGAGCAGTGCGACGGGCGCCTGGACGCGATCGTGCTCACGGCCGGCACGGGCGGCACGCTCACGGGCGTGGCCACCTACGTCAAGCGCCACGTGCCCGGCTGCCGCATCGTGGGCGTGGACCCCGTGGGCAGCATCCTGGCGGGTCCGGGCCCGATCGGCTCCTACAAGGTCGAGGGCATCGGCTACGACTTCGTGCCCGACGTGCTGCACAAGGATCTCGTCGACGAGTGGGTCAAGACCGAGGACCGCGAGTCCTTCCGCATGGCGCGCCGGCTGATCCGCCACGAGGGCCTGCTGGTGGGCGGATCGTCGGGCTCGGCGGTCTGGGCCGCCCTCGAGGTGGCCAGACGCATGGGACCCGGCAAGCGCGTGGTCACGTTGCTGCCTGACAGCGTGCGCAACTACATGACGAAGTTCGTCGACGACCGCTGGATGCGCGAGAACGGCTTCACGGAGAGCGCCTGGGAGACCCAGACCGTGGGCGAGCTCGTGCGCGGCCTGCCGCCGAAGAAGCTGGTCACGGCCACCTCCGGCGACAACGTCGGCACGGTGGTCGCGCGCATGAAGGAGCGCGGCATCAGCCAGGTGCCGGTCGTCGAGCAGGAACGTGTGGTCGGCATCGTGACCGAGGCCGACCTGCTCACGCGCCTGGTCGAGGGGCGCGCGCTGCGCACGACGACCCTGGCCGAGGTCATGACGCGCGACGTGACCACGGTGGGCGTCGACGCGCCCGCCCGGGCCCTGACCGACCTCTTCGCCCGCGAGCTCGTGGGCCTGGTCGTGGACGCCTCGGGGCGGCTGCTGACGATCGTGACGAAGATGGACCTCGTGGAGGTGCTCTCAGGACCCCGGCGAGCGGTGCGCTAGACCCGCTCGCGCCTGCCTGCCCCGCGCGGGCTACTTCGCCAGCGGGACGGCGGGCTGCGCCGGCAGGGCTCGCTCGCAGGCCGAGGCGCTCGGGGCGTCGGCGTCCCAGCCCCCGCCCAGCGCGCGGTAGAGCCGCACCACGGCCAGCAGCTCGTTGCGCTTGGCTGAGGCCAGCAGGAGCTCGGAGGGGAACAGCTCGCGCTGCGCGTCGAGCACCTCGAAGTACGAGGCAAGCTCGCCCACGAAGCGCTTGGTCGCCAGCTCGAGGCTGCGGCGGCGGGACGTGACCTGCGCCGCCTGGAGGATGGAGACCTCGCGCGAGCGGCGCAGCACGGTCAGGGCGTCGGCCACGTCGCGGAAGGCCGATTGCGCGGCCTTCTTCCAGGCGGCTTCGTTCTGCTTGACGACCGCCCAGGCGGCCTGCTCGTTGGCCTCCAGCCGGCCGCCGCTGAAGAGCGGGGCGAGCAGCCCCGCGCCCAGGGACCAGAAGGCGGCGTCGCCGCTGCCCAGCGAGGCCAGGTCGAGGCTCTCCAGCCCCAACGCGGCCGTGAGGCTCACCCGCGGCAGGTAGTCCGCCTTGGCCACGCCCACGCGGGCGACCGAGGCGCGCAACGCCTGCTCGGCGGCCCGCACGTCGGGACGCCGCTCCAGCAGGGTGGAAGGCAGGCCTGCCGGCACCTGCGGGGCCGAGCGCTCCACGTCGAGCGCGACGCCGCGCTCGATGGGCCCGGGCATGCGGCCCAGCAGCAGGCAGATCGCGTGCTCCTTCTGGGAGATCAGCGAGAGGAAGACGGGCACGTCGGCCTCCACGCCGGCCAGATCGCCCGCGGCGCGCGTCACCTCGAGCTCGCTTCCGACGCCGCCGTCGAGCCGGCGCTGGAAGAGGTCGCGGGTGCTGCGGCGCGTCTCCACCGTGCTCTGCGTGATGGCCAACTGCCAATCCAGGGCCAGGAGCTCCAGGTAGGCCTGGGCCACGTCGCCGATGAGTGCCACGAGGACGGCGCGGCGCCCCTCCTCGCTCCCGATGTAGTCGGCCCAGGCGGCCTCGGTGGAACGACGGATGCGGCCCCAGAGGTCGAGCTCCCAGGAGGCGCCCAGCGCCGCCTGGTGGCTGGTGAAGATGCGGTCGGAGAGCGCGGTGCCCGAGCCCGAGTCGGAGAGCCGCGCACGGCTGAGGTCCAGGCCCAGGTCCACCGTGGGTCGGCCCTCGGAGCGCGCCAGGCCCACGTAGGCGCGCGTCTCCTCGACACGTGCGGCGGCCAGGTTGAGGTCCTGGTTGTTGGCCAGCGCCTCGCGCACCAGGCGTTCGAGGGCGGGATCGGCGAACACCTGCCACCAGGCCTGATCGGCCCCCGAGACGGTCCCGGCCGGGGCCGCGTCGCGGTGCTCGGCCGGGATCTCGAGCGCCGGACGGTGGTAGACGGGGCCGAGGCTGCGGCAGCCGCCCAGCAGGGCGAGGACGGCGAGCGACAGTACGGTCTTGAGCACGGCAGCAGCCTCTCTGCGTTGGATCGCGGG
>JANOFW010000042.1:0-4563 GCA_031413835.1 Planctomycetia bacterium | reverse complement strand
TCCCGCGTGAAGCCCTCCGGCCTTGGCGCTATCCTCCGGGCCCCTGGAGGCCCCCCCCATGCAGTTCCTCGTCGATCTGTGGCTGCCGATCCTGCTCTCGTCGGTCGGCGTGTTCTTGATCTCGTCCGTGCTGCACATGCTCGTGCCCATCCACAAGGGCGACTACGGCCGGCTGCCGGACGAGGCGCGCCTGATGGCGGCCATGCGCGAGCAGCGCGTGGCCCCCGGCGCCTACGCCTTCCCCTGCGCCACCTCCATGAAGGACATGGGCAGCCCCGAGATGAAGGCCAAGTACCAGCTCGGACCCGTGGGCACCATGCTGGTCAAGCCCAGCGGCTCGCCCGCCATGGGCCAGGCCCTGCTGCTCTGGTTCCTCTTCTCCGTGCTCGTCGGCGTGCTGGTCGCCTACCTGGCCTCCTTCACGCTGGCCAAGGGCGCGGAGTGCGCCGCCGTCTTCCGCGTGACCGGCACCGCCGCCTTCCTCGCCTACGCCATCTACCCGATCAACGACACCATCTGGAAGGGCCAGAGCTGGGGCGTGACCGGCAAGTTCCTCTTCGACGGCCTGCTCTACAGCCTCGTCACCGGCTGGCTCTTCGGCTGCTTCTGGCCCGCCTGAGCGCACCAGGCGATCTCCGGGGGGCGCGGGGGGCGGGGGCGCACGACACGCAGGGGCACGGCCGCCGCGACCGTCAACGCCAATCGGCAGGTCGAAGGGCGCGTAGCTGCTTCTCGATGGCCTTCAGGTCAGCCGGCTGCCGGGTCGTCAGGATCGTCTGCATCGCTTCCACGACCACGTTGCCGATGGCATGCACGGCCTGGTGACGGCTCACGCCCGCCGCCCGCAGGCGCTGGAGCGTCTCACGTGTGGCGGGCGGGTTGCCCCCTGCCAGCTGGTTCTCGACGACCGCATGCGCGACCGCGTGCAGCCTCGCGTTCTGGCCCACCGGATGGTTGCGCAGCTGGTGGCAGGCCTCGATGGTCCCGGTGCGCTCCATCTCGTCGAGCTCGAGCCAGCCCGCGAGGTGCGCGTCCGTGTCGGCGTCGTACGGAAACTCGCTGGCAAAGGCCCGGGCCGTCCGCTCGTCCATCAGGTCCAGGTCGTCCTCCTCAGGGTCGCCTAGGACAATCGCCTCCCCATCCTCGTCCTCGTCCTCCTCACCCAGCTCGGGACCGCCGAGACGGACGACGGCCTCCTCGAGGGCCTCGATGTCCAGCGCCTCGCCGTCGAAGGGCCCGCCCTCCCAGGGCTCGAGGATCTCCTCGCGCCGCGGGTGCTTCGGATCCGCACTGGCGTCGAGCAGGTCGAGGTACGCCGACACTCCCCCGCAATCCTCGGGGGGAGCGGCGCGCCCGGCGCCCAGCAGCCGTGCCACGCCCGCAAGCCTGTCGAACGGGGTCAAGTCACGCCGCTCGAGCACGCTCACCTTGACGCACCAGTCGTCGCCGAAGTCGTAGCGGTAACGCAGCGTGCTCCCCATGCGCGGCAGCGCCTCGGCGACCGTCACGATCTCTTCGTCGTCGGCCCCCTTGCGCGCCCCCGCCCGGATGGACTTGCCCCCCACCTTCCACTCGTGCTGGTGATCGTCGTCCCAGCCGAAGGCGACCTGCAGCACCAGGTGGAGGCCGGCGAGCGACAGGTCGCCGTAGAGCAGCAGCTCGCGCCAGATCGCGGGCTCAATGCCCTCGAGCTCGGCGCGTAGGCGACAGACCAACGGAAGTTCGATCGGCTGGGGCTTCGCCACCTGGCACCCTCCGCAGCGTGACACCCAAACGTACGCACGGCACCGACACCCCCGCAAGCCATGACCCGGCCCGCCACGACGGCAGGCGGCATCCCGCGCCATAGGCTCTTGACGGACTATTCTATATGGGCTATAATCCAGTCGTCATGGATGCCCCAGGTGCCCACATCCCCGTCCAAGAAGGAGCGGTTCGCGAAGTTCGTGCGCCGGCTCCAAGCGGCAGCGGCGGCCCGGACCTTTGACGAAGCCCGCCTCCAGCTCGCCGACATCCTGAACGCCGTGGAGGACGAACTGACCGACATCCCCCCCCACCCCGAGGCCTGGCAATCCGACGGACGGATGTACCCGCCGCACGACGACTTCGAGAAGCTGTCGCCCCACCCGGCCTGGCGCCGGTTCCGCAGCTTGGCCCACACCACGCTCATCGGGGCGAACGGCTCGATCCGCATCCTCGAGGTGCCTCGGCCCCCCAAGGACTGGACGACGGGCCCCGTCGTCCTCGACAAGCCAGGTGCAGACGGGCGCTGGCTCCACGATCTCTAGCCCAAGGAACACGCCCATGAACATCCGACAGCCCCACCCCAAGCGGTCTGCGTCGTCTCCGTTGAAGCGTCTCACGGCCCGAATCCGTGAACGGTTCCCTGCCGTCGTGACCACGCTCGACGAGGCAGCCAACCCTGCTCGAGGCGTCTCGCATCTCGACCTGCTCCTGGGCGACCAGCAGGTGTCGGTGGCCTGGTCGCCGGAACGAGGCTTCGGGATCTCCTCCCGCTCCGACATCGCCTACGGCGAGGGACCGGACGAGAGCCACGGCTCGATCGAAGCGGCGGCGCGGCGCATCGAGCGGCTGTTCCTCTCCCACACCTACACGGCGCCGCCGGCACCCGCCGACCTGGCCGCCGTGCGGCAGCGCCTGGGCTTCTCCCAGGTCGCCCTGGCCAAGCGCATGAAGATCCAACAGGCGTCGATCTCGAAGCTGGAGCGGCGCAGCGATGCCCGCATCAGCACGCTGACGGACTATCTGGGGGCCATGGGCGCCGACATCCAGCTGATCGTGCACACGAAGTTCGGCACCTTCCCGCTACGCCCGCTGGGCGCGTCCAAGACGCCGAAGGTCAAGGGCGGGCGGTAACGGGGGCGCGAGAGAGCCCCTCCCCACGCTCGCGCCTGCGCCCGCTCAGTCCACCGGGCGGCGCACGCGGTGCTGGCGATAGACACGGCCCTGGAGCAGGTCGCCGTCGAGGCCGCCGGCGTCGAAGCGCGGGCCACCGGTGGGGTGGCTCGGGACGAGGCCGGCGGGGCGGGCGGGATGCTCGGAGGTGGCGGGGCGCTCGGCCTGCCAGCAGTACTCGCGCGCGCGGTAGCGCACGTAGCGCTCGGTGTCGGGGAACGGGGAGGGGAAGACGAGCGGGTTGGCGTCGGCGACGGCGTCGAGGTGATCGAGGTCCTCGCGCAGCGTGCGCAGGTCGAGGTGCCCGAGCAGGTCGGCCCCGACGAGCAGGAAGCCGTCGCCGTCCTTCATGCGCACGGCGTGCCGCGTGACGCCAAGGGCGCCGAGCATGCGCACCCAGCGGCCTTGCGTCGGCGCGCCGGTCGGCGAGGGATCGAGCGGCACGAGCACGAGCGGGACGCACTCGGCTCGCTTGGGCACCGGCGGCGCATCCGAGACGGGACCGCGGATCATCATGACGCCGAAGTCGATCTGCCCCGTGATCGGATCGACCTCGGGCTCGGGCATCTCGGAGGCCTCGGCCTCGCCCTCGGGTGCGTACCCAGGCGTGTCCCCGGGCGCGGCCTCGGCCCCCCCGGCCCCCCCCAGTCGCAGGAAGTCCGGCAGCTCCCCGCGCCCGATCAGGTTCCCGTCGTCGTCGTAGTCGTCCACCGCCGTCTGGAGCGTGCTGCGCCGCTCGGGCATCTCGCGCGCGATCTCGGCCATGCAGGCCGCCAGCGCCTCCTCGCGCGTCGCGCCCCAGCCCAGCGCGCGTCCCTCGATGGCGTCGGCCACGACGAAGCGCGCCGCGGCCGGCATGCGTCCGTCGTGGAGCGCGCGGCGGCAGCCGTGCAGGCCCGCGCCCCACGCGTACTGCACGCCCCCGGGCGCGGGCACGGGATAGTGGACGCGCCCCGGCCCGTGCCCCGTGTCGTCGAAGCCGGCCACGAACGCGACGCTGGCCGCGAGCGGATCCGCCGCGCCCTTCATGGCGCCCGGCAACCCGACGAGCCGACCGGGCGCGAGGTCGTCGAGGCGCCCGTCCATCGGCTGCCCATCCCCGTCGTACGCGAGGCCGAGCCTCTGCTTCCCATGGAAGATGGCGAGCTCGAAGCCCGGCTGCCCAGGCGCCGGCCGCCGCACGCCCGACGCGTCCCCGCCCCCGAGCGGCCGCACGTGCCCCAACCGCCCCACGTCCGAGACGATCACCGTGACCCACGGCAGCACCTCAGGCGAGCCCGCAGCGATTCGGGCGCCCGTTCGCCACACGACGTCGAACACTCTCCGCCCTCGCCGATCGCGCCCGAGGCGCCCGGCCGCCACGGCCTCTACGAAACAGCGGCAACGCGGGCTCGGCGGGCGCATCGAGCCCCGGTTCTTGCGGGCATGGCGTCCTGCGCCCATGGCGGCTTCCGTCAAGAATGTCGGCATGAACCGTGCTCGTGCCGCCAAGTTGCCGCATCCCCATGGCCCCCTCCAGGCCATTTCCAACCTTCACGATGCCGGTGTCGGCGCCTTCTTCCGGCCGCGCCGCGGAACTTCGAGTCCGCTACTTCCAGGATGTCGTGGCCTGCGGCCACCAGGTCCGCAGCGAGGTCCGCAGGCAGG
>JANOFW010000041.1:0-6177 GCA_031413835.1 Planctomycetia bacterium | reverse complement strand
CGCCCCAGGAGAGCACCTTCTATCTCTCGCGCGAGACCCTGGTCACCTCCGGCCCCGCACCGCTGGCCGGCTGGCGCAAGCGGCTCTTCGCCTTCACCGCGCGCAACGCCCAGACGCCCGCCTCCTTCTTCGGTCTGCCGGCGGGCCAGGTGGTGGAACTGGGCGCGCAGGTGGATCTCTAGGCCCAGGACGATCTCAAGGCGCGCGCGCTATCATCCCGGCCCGACCTCCTCCCCGCGTCATGGAGGAGCCGTCCGTAGCGCCACCCGAGGAGCCGACCATGCCCTTCGTTCCCGGCCCGCCGCCGCGCAGGGCCTGGGTGTCGCGCACCCTCGCGCTTGCCCTGCTCGCGACGAGCGTCGCCGCGGCCGGGGAGGACTTCGCCGCCACCGAGGCCTCCTACCGTGCCTACCTCGAACGGCCCGCGCTCTTCTACCGCACGCGTGGCCGTCAGCTGCTGGCCCAGACGAACGACCCGCGCGCGGTCCCGATCCTGGCGCAGGACTACGCCAAGGTCGAGGAGCCCAAGGACATCGTCCGCTCGCTGATCGTGACCCTGGCCACGCGCAACCTCTACCGGTCGGTCGAGGTCTTGCCCTGCTACGAGGCCTGGCGCAGCGCGAACCCGCTCCCCGCCGACGCCTGGCTCTGGTACCGCTCGCTCGTGATCGACCTCTACCACGAGGGCGCGGCGGCGGTCGTCGTGGCCGAGGCCACCGCGCGCGGCACCTGGCTCCGCTCGGCCGCGTTGCGCGCGCTCGCCGACCGCAAGGACCCGCGCGTGCTCGAGGTCGCGCTCAAGGCGCTGCCTCCGCTGGGGGCGAAGACGCCGCTGCCCAAGAGGCCTCCCCCCCCGAAGAAGGGGGTGCCGCTCGCGAACCCCGCCCTGGAGGCCGTGACGGCCAGCCTGCTCGCCGAGGCCGCCACCCACGTGCTCTACCTCCTCTCCGACGACAAGGGTAGCGAGCCGTGGAGGCAGCTGGCCGAGCGCGTGATCCTGCTGCTGGAGGACCCGGGCCTGAGCGTCGTGACGCGCAGCCGCATCGCGCGCAGCCTGGCCCGCGTCTTCGGCACCGACAACCTGGGCCTCGCGACGGGGCCCTGGATGCGCGAGCTGGCCGCGGCCGGCGCCGCGGGAGGCGACGAGAACCCGCCGCGTGACGGCACAAACTACTTCTTCGGGCTGGAGGTGGTGGGGGAGCACATCGCCTTCGTGATCGACTGCTCCGACTCGATGCTGGCGCCGCTGGGCCCCAAGCCGACCAAGGGCCCCACGGTCACGCCCGACGGCGGCGCCCCCGGCCGCCCGCGCGGCCCCGACGACGGCCTGCCCTGGGAGAGGATCCACAACCGCTTCGACCTCGCGCGCGAGGTCCTGAAGCGCTCGCTCCTTGCGCTGCGCCCCGACCAGCACTTCACCGTCGTGCTCTTCGGCACCGAGGCCGAGCTGCTGCGCGACGTCAAGGGCATGACCCCCGCCCTGCCGGCCTCCGTCGCCTCCGCGGTGCGCGCTCTCGACGACATCCAGTACGACACGACGCGCACCGACGCCGAGCACCCCTACGGCTGGCTCAAGGGCAAGACGAACCTCCACGGCGGCGTGCGCAAGGCCTTCCGCGTTCGCGCTTTGGACGAGGCCAGCACCTCCGACTACGTGGACGCCGTGACCCTGGAGGAGGGCTGCGACGCCATCTACCTGCTCTCCGACGGCGCTCCCTCCTGGGACGACTGGGCCGCCACCGACACCCGCGACCCCGACGTCCAGGCCGGCGACTCCGAGAGCAACGTCAAGCACGAGAACACCCCGAACCTCAACCACTTCGGCCCCTTCGTCAACGCCTACGGCAACGACTTCATCGTGGACGACATCCAACGCTTGAACCTCTTCCGCAACCTGCCCGTCCACTGCATCGCCATCGGCGAGGCCGACGACGGCATCATGCGCCGCATCGCCCAAGCCACCGGCGGCAGGTTCGAGCGCGCCGCCGCCCGCAGGCCTTCCGGCCCCGGAGCGGCCCAGCCGGCGAAGTGACACGCGGCCACTCCGCCGGATGTGCTGGGGCAGCCCGCTTGCTACCCTGGCACCCGTCAAGGAGCCTCCCCATGCCGATGTCGTGGCGCCTCTGGGTCGTCCCGACCCTTCTCGCGTTCGTCCTCGCACCCGCGGTGTACGCCGACGAGCCGCCCGGGAACGCCGGCGGGCCTTTGCCCGCAGCGGCCGAGGGCCAGGGCGTGGCGTTCGAGCCCGGGACGCCGGCCTTCGCCGACGTCCTGGCCAAGGCCGGGACCGAGAAGAAGCCTGTCTTCCTGGACTTCTTCACCGACACCTGAGGCTGGTGCAAGCGGCTGGACGCGGACACGTTCAGCCAGGCGCCGGTCGGCGCGCTCATGACGGCCTTCGTCAACGTGCATGTCAACGCGGGCAAGGACGGTGGGCGAGAGGTTGCGGCCAAGTACGGCATCCACGCCTACCCGACGCTCCTGATCGTGGACGACAAGGGCGGCGAGGTCGACCGCATCGTCGGCTACCGTGCGCCGGAGAAGTTCATCCCCGAGATCGAGCGGATCCTGCGGGGCGAGGGCACGCTGCCTGCCCTGCGCAAGCGGGCCGATGAGGCTCCAGACGACCTCGCTTGCGTCGTGGCCTACGCCGAGAAACTGATCGGTTCCGATCCGGCGGGTGCGGCGAAGCGGCTCCACGCCATCGTTGAGACGGTCGTCAGCCAGGACGGCGAGCTCGAAGCCCGCAAGTGGCTGGTGCTCGGGATGGCCGTCGAGGCCGACCGCGCGGAGAAGCTCTCTCGCGAGTCCGCTCTCTCCGTCTACATGAAGGTGGCGACCGAGTTCGCGGGGACGAAGGCCGCGGCCGACGCCGTCCGGAGGGGGGCAGGGCTCGCCTACCAGCTCGAGCCGGACCGCGCCCAGCACTTCTTCGATGCCCTTCGCAAGGCAGCGAAGACCGACAAGGACCGCGCGCTCGTCGAGGGCCTGACCTACACGCTGCACCTCCAGCTGGCGGCCAAGGCCCTCAAGGCCCAGGGCGACGCTGCCGCGGCCCAGGGCGATGCCCAGGCCTTGAACCAGGTCGCCTGGACGTTCTACGAGCACAAGCAGGACATGCCCTTCCGCCGCTACTTCCCCGCGGCCGTCGCCTGGGCCAAGCAGGCCGCCGAGCTCTCGCAGCGCGACCCGGCGATCCTCGACACCTACGCCTGCCTGCTCTCCGCCACCGGCAAGCTCGACGACGCGATCGCGACCGAGGAGGAGGCGCTCGGCAAGGTCGAGAACGACGCCATGAGGGCCGAGTTCGCCAAGAACCTGGCCGACTGGAAGCAGCGCCGCGACGACCTCAAGGCGCGCAACGCGACCCCCGCGACTCCGCTCCAGCCGCGCTGACACCGGACGCCCTCCTGCCGTCTCGTCCCTTCACGCGTGCGACCGGAGCGCTTGTGCGTTGCCATCCTGGAGCAGGACTCCGGTGAGCCAGTCCTACACAGGGATGGGAGGCGGAGCCCAGGGGCTGTCCCGCGAGCCGGCCCGCACGCCGCGCAGGGCGGTCGCGCCGCGCTTGGGCTCCGGCGGGTTCAAGGCCGAGCTCGTGCACTACGTGCGCCTGCGGCTGCGTCTGGCCGTGCGGGTGCTGTGGCTGGTGGCCGGTGCCGCCCTGCTGCTCAACGTCCTCGCCCGCCTAGGCGATGGGGGGGGAGCCGGCGCGCTGCTGGACGCGGAGGTGGGGGTGCTGCTGGCGGCCCTGCTGATCGCGACGGCCGCCTACCGCGTCCTGGCCCGCCCGGACCTCTCGGCATCCGCCGTGGGGGGGTTGGACGCGGCCCTGTTGCTCATGCTGCTGACCGTGTGCGTCGTCAACTACAGCCTGGACTTCACCCGCGGTGGCGGGCATGGCGTCCACTTCCTGGCGCTCCTGGTCGTGGCTCGGGCCGTCGTCGTCCCGAGCACCGCGCGGCGTACCTGGTGGCTCTCGCTGCCCGCCCTGCCCGCCGTGTTCTGCGTGCAACTGCTACGCGGCCTGGCGGGCGAGCCGCTTCCCAGCCCCACCTCGCCCGCGCCGCTCTCCCCCTTCGACGGGGCGTGGTGGGTTGGCGTCGCCTGGACCCAGGTGTTCCTCGGGTTCGCGCTGGGAGTGGCCACGATGGCCTCGCGGGTCACGTTTCGCCTGCGACTGCGTGCCTACGAGGCCCAACGGCTGGGCCCCTACGAGGTGGAGGGTGTTCTCGGCGTCGGCGGGATGGGGGAGGTCTACCGCGCCCGCCACGCCCTGATGCGGCGCCCGGTGGCGATCAAGTTCGTCAAGCCTGGGCTGGGAAGCGAGGCCATGCTGGCCCGGTTCCAGGACGAGGTCCACGCGACGAGCCGTCTGACCCACCCCAACACGGTGGCGATCTACGACTACGGGACCACCGCCGAGGGGGACTTCTACTACGTGATGGAGCTGCTCGCGGGAGCCGACCTGGGGCGCATCGTCGAAGCAACCGGGCCGATGCCTCCCGGGCGCGTGATCCATGTCCTGACCCAGGCTCTCGACGCGCTCGCGGAGGCCCATGCGGCGGGCCTGATCCACCGCGACATCAAGCCGGCCAACCTGATCCTCTGCACGCGCGGCTTGGACCACGATGTGGTCAAGGTCATGGACTTCGGCCTGGTGAAGGACTTGCGGCGCGGACCTTCCTCCCCCTCCGTGATCGGCGAGGTCGTCGGGAGCCCGGAGACGATGGCGCCCGAGACCCTGCGTGGTGAGGCCCCAACCGCCCAGACCGATCTCTACTCGCTCGGGATCGTGGGCTGCTACCTGCTGACGGGCGCCCTGCCGTTCGTGGCCCAGACCGCCGCCGAGTTCATCGTGGCGCACCTGCAGCAGGCGCCGACCCCGCCCTCCGCCCGTCGGGCGGATGTGCCTCGCGACCTCGAAGCGATCCTGCTGCGTGCCCTTGCCAAGGATCCCGACGAGCGCCCGCGGACGGCTTTCGAGATGAGCGACCTGCTTCGAGGCTGCCGCGAGGCCGGCTCATGGAGGGCCGCCCAGGCGGCGGCCTGGTGGGCCCAACACGGCGCCACGCTCGAGGCTAGCAAGCGACCCACGTCGCCGCCCTCCTGACACCCCGAGCCTCGGGGGTCCGTACGGTGTCAGGACCAAACCGGCACCCCAACTCGATCGGGCCGGCTGCTCTGGCCGGGCGCGGAGGACGAGCACGCGGCGGGTCCGAACGCCTGGGGCCGCGCTGCACCACGAGTTCGCTCTTCAGGTGCGGAGTGGTCCTGACTCCGTACGCGCCGGGATGCGCGCGTGCCGGGGGGGGGACGCTAGGGCAGCACGCGGATCGTCTTGACGCCGTTGACCTCGACGGCGACGAGCAGCGAGCACTTGTGGGAGAACTGCCCTGTGTTCGGCACCATACGGGTGGTCGCGTCGGTGACGCCGAACTCGCCCTCGACAAAGGCGAAGATGTCGTCCCGGCCGTCGAGTTGACCCATGTAGCGCCAGAAGTTGATCTTACCGAAGAGCACTCCGTGGCCCACGAGGACGAGGACGACCCCGGTGACCAAACCCAGCAGGAATCGGCCCATGGCATACTCCGACGAGATCCCCCCGAGGAGGATCGGCGTCGGGGGTTCCGCGCTTGACCCCATCCTCTCCGGAACCCGCACGCGTTGGGGGAAGTGGTAGCGGCGACTGGACTTGAACCAGTGACCTCAGGCTTATGAATCTGTCGGCGCAAGTGTCGAGAACGTGGCGCTAGGTGGGCGGGGAGTGGCGTATTCGCAGGAACGCGGTCGGCCTCTCGCCGTCCGGTCATATCGGCCACCACGGCCATCACCGGCCACCACGGATGGCCTGGACGCAGCGCTCCCGCAACGCCGCCAATGTCCACAGGATGGCCCAGGAAGCCTTCGGATTCTGGCCGTCCCGAGCGAGGGGCTGGTGCGGCGGCGGGCGGGCTTTGGCGCGCGTCAAGCCAGCGTGTCCACCCGGCCCGCGCCGGCCTCCTGAAGCACCCGAGCGACGGCGTCTGCCAGGCCGAAGCCGTCTCGCTCCCGCTCAAGCTGGTCGTCTCGGGTGTGCCAAGCGAGCAGGGCGAACATGACGGGCGTGGGCGGCTGCCGACGCAGCCAGCGGGCCGGCGCTTCCACGCGCTCCAGCGGCAGGGCCGCCGTTCGGCG
>JANOFW010000040.1:0-16932 GCA_031413835.1 Planctomycetia bacterium | reverse complement strand
ATCAGAGGCCATGCCCGTCCATACGCCCAGCAGCCGGCGCTGGCAAAAGATCGCGATGACGAAGAAGCCAGCGCCCATGAACAGCACGCCGGGGTTGCCGATCCAGGTGACGAAGAGGTCCGTGAGCAGGGGTCCGACGAGCGGCCTCGGCCACGTGCACCGTCGTCACCCGCTCGAACAGGAAGACCGGCCGCAGACGTTCGGCGGCGAGCAGTGCCAGCACGTGGGGCAGCACACGGCGACGGTAGACCGCGGCGAGCGGGTGCAGCCGACCCTCGGCCTCGGCCACGGCGATGTCGGCCTCGCCCAGGCGCTCGAAGAGCAGTTCCACCAGCGCCGGCGCCAAGAAGGGCACGTCGCAGGCCGTGGCGTAGAGCGCGTCGGCGCGGGCCGCCTTGAGCCCGGCGCAGAGGCCGCCCAGCGGCCCGCGCTCGCGCACCTCGTCGTAGGCCAGGCGCACGTGGGGGGGCAGCGGGGGCAGCGTCTGCTCCGGCCGCAGCACGACGATCGTCTCGGCCACGCAGGGGCTGAGGCGTGCCAGCACGTGCTCGAGCAGCGTGCGGCCGGCGAAGGGCAGCGTGGCCTTGTCGCGCCCCATGCGCGTGCTCAGGCCCCCGGCCAGCACCAGCGCGCCGCGGCTCGGGCCCGCGGGGCTCACGGTGAGAGACCCTCGGCACGCAGTAGCGCGTGCACCTGGGGGTCCGCCAGGGCCGCGCGCAGCGCGACCACGCCGGGTCGCTCCCAGCGCTCTTCGGGGACGAGCAGGTCGTAGCGCTCCTCGCGCCAGGGGAGCCAGGCCAGGCCCGCGCCGCGGGCCGCGGCCTCCAGGCACACGCCGTAGTCGGCGCGGCCTTGGGCGATGGCCGCAGCCACGGCGGTGTGCGAGCGGTAGGCCGTGGCCCAGCCCGGGGGCGCCGCGACCCCGGCCCGCGCCAGGGCCTGGTCCAGGAGCGCGCGCGTACCCGCGGCCGGGTTGCGGTTGGCGATCACGCGGGTCGGATCGCTCAGCGCCGCACGCAGGCGGCTCTCGGTGTCCGGGCCGGGGAAGCGCGCCTCCTCGCCTCGCCGCAGTGCCAGGCCCTGCCGGCGGCCGTAGCCCTTGAGCAGGTGCGTGCCCGGGGGGGCGAAGGGCGCGTTCCACGCGCCGCTCGGCGCGTCGAGGAGGTGCAACGGCGCGGCGTCGCAGGCGCCCTCGCGCGCGGCCTCCACGCCGCCGCGCGAGCCCACCCAGAGCGCCTTGCTGGTGATGCCCTGGCGCGCCAGCCAGGAGAGCACGCGCTCGAGCCCGTTGCAGTGGCTGCCGACGATCACGAGGTCGGAGGGCTCGACGGCGCGGCCCAGGAGAGTGACCTCCACCTCCTGACCAGCCTCGACCTGCTCGACCTCCGCGGGAACGGCGAAGAAGCCGTCGGCGCGCGCGAAGGTGGTCACGGAGCCCGAGCCCTTGCCCAGGGGGAAGGCCACCAGCTCCTCGCGCCCCTGGACGAGGTTGACCAGCGTGAACTCCATGCGCCCGGCCTCGCTGGCCATGTGCCGTGGCAGGCGCGCACGCACGCGCGCCGAGGCGGGCGCGGCGCGCCCCGAGAGGCGCAGCAGCACGGGCGCGACGAAGGCGTGGAAGGTGAAGGCGGCCGAGGCGGGGAAGCCCGGCAGGACGGCCCAGGGCCGGCCCTGGCGTGCGGCCAGGCAGAGGGGCTTGCCGGGCTTCAAGGCCACGCCGTGGACCACGATCTCGGCCACCTCGGCGAGCAGCCGCGTCGAGAGGTCGCCCGGCCCCTTGCTGGTGCCCCCCGAGAGCAGCACGGCGTCGTAGCCCTCGCAGGCCTGCGCCAGCAGCGCGCGCAGGTGGCCGGCCTCGTCCCTGGCGATACCCAGCAGATGCGGCTCGCCGCCCAGCTCGCGCACGAGGTCGGCCAGCAGCCGTGCGTTGGCGTCGTGCACCTGTCCGAGGGCCAGGGGCGCTCCGGGGGCGACCAGTTCGTCGCCCGTGGAGAGGATCGCCACGCGCGGCCGGCGGGTGCAGGTCACCTCGGCGATGCCGCAGGCGGCGAGCGTGCCCGTCTCGCGCGCGGTCAGCAGGGTGCCGGCGAAGAAGAGCGTCTCGCCGCGTCCCACGTCGCTGCCGGCGTGGCTCAGCCGTCCTCCCGGCGTCACCGACCGCGTCACGCGCACGAGGGCGCCCTCGAGCTCGGTCTCCTCCACCATCACCACCGCATCGGCGCCCCGGGGCAGCCGCGCGCCCGTGGCGATGGGCGCGGCCTCGCCAGGGCCCACGGCCGCGGCCGGGGCCTCCCCCGCCGCCCCCCGGCCCCCCGTGAGGACGCGCAGCTTGACCGGGTTGCGCTCGCTGGCGCCGAAGGTGTCCTGGGCCCTGACCGCGAAGCCGTCCACGTTGGAGCGATCGAAGACCGGCACGTCGCCCGGCGCGCGCACGTCGTCGGCCAGGGTGCGTCCCCAGGCCGCTTCGAGGGCCACCGCCTCGCTCGGGAGCGCCGCGAGGGCGAGGGCCCGGGCCCAACGCTCGCGCGCCGCCTCCACCGTCGCGACATCGAGGAACTGCTCCTGCTTCACGCGGCCAGCGTAGCGGACGGCCGGTCTACGCCGTGCCGGGGCTGGAGTCCCGGCTTCGCGTGGGGGGCTTCCCGACCCTGCAGACGGGGGTAGGCTGCGCCCCCTTCCCTGCCACGGAGCTCCCCATGCCTGCCAAGACCGCCCCCAAGAAGTCCGCCAAGAAGCTGGCCAAGAAGGCCACCAAGACGCCTGCCAAGCAGGCCGTCAAGCTCAGTTCCAAGTCCACCGCCAAGTCCCCCGCTGCCAAGCCGGCTTCCAAGCCGGCGGCCGCCGCGCCCGCGCTGACCACCGAGTGCCAGCAGCGCTCGCTGGCGAACATGAAGACCTACTTCGAGCGCACGCTGGCCGCGCTCGACGAGGGCGACAGCGCCTTCACGCCGATGCCGGGCATGTTCAGCGCGGCGCAGCAGGTGGCGCACACCGCGCAGACGATCGATTGGTTCCTTGAGGGCGCCTTCTCGCCCCAGGGCTTCAACATGGACTTCCCGGCCCTGGAGACCGAGGTGCGCAAGATCACCTCGCTGGCGGCCGCGAAGAAGTGGCTGGGTGAAGCCTACGGCCGCTTCGAGCGCGCGCTCAAGGAGCGTCCCGCGGCGCGCTGGCACGAGCCGATCGTGAAGGACACGATCATGGCCGGCGCGCCGCGCTGGTCGGTGGTGGACGGCCTCGTGGACCACACCGCGCACCACCGCGGCTCGCTCGCCATCTACGCTCGGCTGCGGGGCAAGACGCCGGCGATGCCCTACATGTAGAGGGCCGCGGGCCCTCTACATGTAGGGCAGTTGAGGAACCGGGGCGCGCGCCGTTTCTCGTGGCGGTGACGGGTTCGTGCGTAGGCTCAGGGTGTGCGCCTGCCGCTGCCCAAGACCCGTCGTGCACGCTGGATGCTCGGCCTGCTCGTGCTGCTGCTGATCGGCGGCGGAGTGGGCGCGTGGTACGTGGACACGCGCTGGCCCTGGTACCACTTCCGCACGATCGTCGCGGGCGAGCTCTACCGCTCGGGGCAGCCCAGCCCGGAGAACGTCGCCACGGCCGTCGAGCGCTACGGCATCAAGACCCTCGTGAACCTGCGCGCGGAGCGGGCGCCCGAGCTCGAGCCGGAGCGTCTCGCGGCGGAGAAGGCCGGCGTACGTTGGGTGGACCTGCCGATCCCGGAGGGCCAGCCGCCCACGGCGGAACAGGTGGAGCAGCTGCTGACGCTCTACGCGGACCCTGCCGGCAAGCCCCTGCTGTTCCACTGCCAGTACGGCTCGATCCGCAGCGCGGCGGTCGAGGCGCTCTTCCGCGTCGAGACGCTGGGCGAGAGCGCCGAGCAGGCGCTGGAGCGAGCGCGCACCTTCGGCCACGACCTGGAAGGCAAGTATCCCGCGATCCCGGCCTGGCTGCGGGCCTACGTGCCCCGGCGCGCCCGTGCGCCGCGCTGAGGCGACTCCGAGCATGCCCGTCCCCAGCGCGCGCGCTCCCAGCGATCGGTTCCTGCTCGTGGTCGCGGCGCTCGCGATCTTCGCCGGCGCGTTCTCGTCGCGCGACCTGTGGGCCCCCGACGAGCCGCGCTACGGCCAGATCGCGCGCGAGACGCTGCGCGACGGCCACTGGCTGGTACCCACGGCCAACGGGCAGGTCTATGCCGAGAAGCCGCCGATCTACTACTGGCTCGTGGCCGCGCTCTCGGCGCCCTTCGGGGACGTGACGGCCGTGACCGCGCGGCTGGTGGGCGCGCTGTGCGCCCTCGGCTGCCTGCTGGCCATCCAACGCCTGGCGCGGCGCTGGTTCGGCGCCCCCGGGCCCCCTGGGACGGCGGTGGTGCTCTTCGCCGGCAACCTGCTCGTGATCTGGAACGCGCCGCGCGCCGGGCTCGACCTGCCGCTCACCTGCGCGCTGCTGTGGGCCGTGGAGCGCGGCGGTGCCTGGGCGCGCACGGGGGGCGTGGGGGCGGCGCTGGCCACGGGCCTGTGCTGGGCGGCGGCGATCCTGCTCAAGGGGCCGCTGGGGTTCCTGCTGCCTCCGGCGATCCTGGCCGCCGAGATCCTGACGCTGCGTCGCGCACCCGCCGCCCGCAACGTCGGCTGGTGGCTCGTGCCGCTGGTCATGGCGGGGACCGGCTTGGCCTGGCTGCTGCCGGCCATCGCAGCGGGCGGGGAGGCCTACACCCAGCGGCTGCTGGGGCAGATCGCAGGCCGTGTCAGCGGCGCCGAGGGCGGGCACGTGCGCCCCCTCTACTACTACCTGCTGCAGTGGCCCGCCTGGGCCTTGCCCGTCACCGGCTACCTGCTGCTGGGCGCGTGGGCCAGCCTCAAGCCCCAGGGGGCCGTGGGGGCGGCGCGCGCCGGGCTGCGTGCGGCCTTGGTCGCCGGGCCGATCTTCTTCCTGCTGCTCACCTTCACCGCCACCAAACGCGAGCTCTACCTGATCCCGGGCACGCCCTTCGTGGCGTTGGCGGCGGCGTACGTGCTGCACGCTGGCCTATGGCCTCGAGCCAGCCGGTTGGCGGCGGCCGTGTTCGTGGGTGCGCTCGGGCTGTGCGCTCTCGCTCTGCCGGTCCTGCCCTTCGCCACGCGCTTCCTGCTGCTCGGCAATCGGGGCGGCGAGCGCGCGGCGTTGGGCCCCGTCGCCTGGGTGGCCTTGATCGTGGCCGCTCTGCTGGCGGGGTGGGCCACCTGGCGGGCGTGGAAAGCGCGCGCGACGCCCGTGCTCGCGCTGCGCGCCGCCGCGCCGGCCATGTTCCTGGCGCTCGCCGCGCTCTGGCTCGGCTACCTGCCGGCCGCCGATCCCTACAAGTCGTGGCAGCCGGTGGCGAGAGCCGCCGCGCAGGCGGCCGGTGAGGGCGTCGTCTACCACGCGGGCTTCCCGCAGGGCACGAACCTGCTCTGGGCGCTCGATCGCCCGACCACGCCCTACCTGGCGGACGCGGCAGCCTTGGCCCGGGTCCTCGGGCCTGGACAGCCGCGCGCGGCAGCGGTGGTGACGGCCGCCTTCTGGGCTTCGGCGCGCTCCGATCCTGCGCTGGGCGGCGTGCGCGAGGCGTGGCGCGACACGACCGACATCCGCGAGCTGGTGGTGCTCACCAACGCTCCCTGAATCGTGCGACGGGGAGTCGCGGACGACAGGCGCCTCAAGTTGCGCCGTGGACGCTCGATTTGTTGGGGCAGGGCCGCTCGCCGGCGCCGGGGCCCCCGGTGCGTGCGCGGCTCGGTGCGGGCAAGAGGCCCGTCGCCGGACGGCGGGGCCCCCGAGCATGCAGCGGCGCGAGTTCCTGATCGGCGGCAGCGCCCTGTTCCTGGCCGGCTGCGCGGGCGGCGGCCGGGAGCGCGAGTGGGCCGACGTGCCCTGGGTGGGCCAGGGGCCGCCGGCTCCGCCCAGCATGCGCCCGGGTGCCCGCGAGGTGGCCGGTCCCGCGGCCGTTCCCGCTCCCTGCCAGCCGCTGGTGCGCAGCGTGCCGCGCCCCCCGCGCCCCCCCTACGCGCCGCCGCCGCGTCTTCCGACCCGCTCTCCCACGACCTGCGACGCGGGCTGGACGTTGGTCAAGCGCGAGCAGTGGGGGGCGGCAGCGCTGCGCGCCAACCACGACCCCATGGGCGCCGTCGCGCGCATCACCCTGCATCACACCGACGAGCACGCGGGCATGCGCGGGCGCCCCGACGCCGAGGTGGTGCGCGCCATCCAGGCGTATCACCAGGGTCAGCTGGGCTGGGCCGACATCGGCTACCACTACCTCGTGGGCACGGACGGGCGCATCTACGAGGGGCGCGCGCTCAGCGCCCAGGGCGCGCACTCCGGTGGCGCCAACAACGTGAACAACCTGGGCATCAGCGTCATCGGGAACTTTTCCACCTGCCTGCCTTCGGCCCGCCAGCTCGAGGCCTTGGAGGGCTTCCTGGCCGACCGGCAGGCCGCCTACCGCGTGGCGGCCGGCGGCGTGCTGGGCCACCGCGACCTGGGCGCCACCGAGTGCCCCGGCAACGCGCTCTACGGCTGGCTGCAGACCTACAAGCAGGCCTGAAGCGCGGCGGAACGCCGCGCCCGGCGTAGGCTGCGAACGCGCCGCGGTTCCTTGCCGCTGCCACGACCGGAGCGCACATGGCCCGCCTTTCGGACGAGGCGCCCCTTCCTGAGGAGGGCGCGGAGATCGACCCGGCCCGCTGGTTTCGCTGGCGCGGGCTGATCGGCGGGTTGGTGGTGGGGCCGGTCGTGGCCTGGGAGCTCCTGTCCGCGCCCTCCGCGGGACGCCCCGCCTCAACCGAGGTCCTGGCGCGCATCAGCGCGTTCCTGCTCTTCCTGGCCGGCGTGGGCATGCGTATGTGGGGGGGCCTCTACCTGGGCGGGCGGCGCACGCGCGTCCTCGTCACCGACGGGCCCTTCTCGATCTGCAGGAATCCCCTCTACGTGGGCTCGTTCCTGATCGCGCTCTCGGTGGCGGCGCGGCTGCAGAGCGTGTGGGTGGCGCTCGCGGTCCTGGTGGCCGCCGCGATGTACACGTTGGGGACGATCCGGCAGGAGGAACGCCTGCTGCGGGCGGCTTTCCCCGAGACCTACCCCGCCTACGCCGCCTCGCGCCGGCGCTTCCTGCCGCGGCCCTCCCTGTTCCACACCGAGCCGACGATCCAGGTCCACCTGCGGGGGATCAAGCACGAGTTCCGCCGGCTGCTGCGCCTGACGCTGATCCCGATCTCGCTCGAGATCCTGCTCTGGATGCGCTCCGAGTCCTGGTTCCAGCGGCTGGGACTGGGCTGGTAGGGTTCCTCGCCGTATGACCGACTTCTCGATCGTCGTGCCCGTGCACAACGAGGAAGGCAACCTCCCGCGTCTGTGGGAGGAGATCGCCGCGTTGCTCGCCTCGCGGCCCGAGCGGGCCGAGGTGCTCTTCGTCAACGACGGCTCCAGCGACGGCACGAGCGCCGTGCTCGACGTGCTGCGCGCCAAGGACGCGCGCATCCGCGTGCTCGACCACGACAAGAACCACGGGCTCACGGCCGCGCTCGACTGCGGCTTCCGCCACGCGCGCGGGGCGGTCATCGGCATGTGCGACGCCGACCTGCAGAATCCCCCCGGCGACCTGGCCCGGCTGCTCGACGCGCTACCAGGACAGGACATGGTCATCGGCTGGCGCCGGGATCGCGACGATCCCTGGCTCAAACGCGTGTCGTCCAAGATCGCCAACGGCTGGCGCAACTGGCGCACGGGCGAGCAGGTCCACGACACCGGCTGCGGGCTGAAGGTCTTCCGTCGCGAGGTGATCGAGCGCATCAAGCTCTGGAACGGCCTGCACCGCTTCCTGCCCACCCTGGCGCGCCACGAGGGCTTCCGCGTGGCCGAGGTGGTCGTCTCGCACCGGCCGCGGGCCAGCGGCACGAGCCACTACGGGGTGTGGAACCGCCTGTGGCGCGGCATGCGCGACGTGAAGGCCGTGCGCTGGATGCGCGACCGCCGGCTCTCGTGGAAGGCGACCGAGCGGCCTTCCCTGCCGCCCAAGGCCTGAGCGTGGACCTGCTCCCCCTGCTGGCCTTCCAGGTCTGGGATGCCGTGGGCTGGGGCGGCCAGGGCGTCTTCACCTGGCGCATGCTCGAGCAGTGGTGGAGCAGCGAAAAGGCCGAGCGCTCGGTGCTGCCCGTCTCGTTCTGGTGGTGGTCGCTGGCGGGCACGCTGCTGCTGCTCGTCTACCAGCTGCACCGCATGGACGGCATCTTCCTGGCCGGCGTGCTGCTGAACGGCGCGCTCTATGCCAGGAACCTGTGGATCGCCACGCACCCCCGCCCGGAAGGCGCCGCCCGGCCCGGGCCTTGGGCCGCGTTCGTCTTCGCCGCCCTCGCGCTGGGGGCGCTCTCCGCCTCGCTCTGGGCCGGCGAGGCGCTGCTCGACTGGAACCAGCCGCCCCTCTGGCTGGCGCTCGGCATCGCGGGGCAGGCGGCCTGGTCGAGCCGCTTCGTGCTCCAGTGGTGGGTCAGCGAGCGCCGCGGCGCGAGTGTGCTGCCGGCGTCCTTCTTCGTGCTCTCGATCCTGGGCAGCATGCTGCTCTGCGCCTATGCCGTGTCGCGCCTGGACTACGTCATGATCGCAGCCTACGCCTTGAACCCCATCCCCTACGCGCGCAACCTCATCCTCATCGCCCGCGCCCGGCGGCAAGGGTAGGCTGTCGGCCATGCACATCCTCGTCGCCGGCGGCGCGGGCTTCATCGGCAGCCACCTCTGTGACCGGCTCCTGCTCGACGGGCACCGGCTCACGGTGGTGGACAACTTCGACCCCTACTACGCCCGCGCGCTCAAGGAGCAGAACCTCTCCCACGTGCGCGCGCACGAGCAGGCGCGCGTGCTTGAGCTCGACCTCGCCCGTGACGACCTGGGCCCCGCCTTCGAGGGCGTGGAGGCCGTCGTGCAGCTGGCCGCGCGAGCTGGCGTGCGCGAGTCGTGGGGTACGTCGTTCGCGGGCTACCTCGACAACAACGTGCTCAGCACCCAGCGCCTGCTGGAGGCCTCGAGGGGCAGGAAGCTCCACGCCTTCGTCTACGCCAGCAGCGCCTCGGTCTACGGCGACGAGCACGTCGAGCCCGTGGACGAGAGCGCGGCCACCCGGCCGTTCAGCCCCTACGGCATCACCAAGCTGGCCGGAGAGCACCTGGCGCTGCTCTACCAGCGCCTGCACGGCGTGCCGGCCTGCTCGCTGAGGTACTTCTCGGTCTACGGCCCCCGGGAGCGCCCCGACAAGGGTCTGCAGATCTTCCTCACGGCCGCGCGCGACGGGCGGCCCATCACCGTCTTTGGCGACGGCTCGCAGCGCCGCGACTTCACCTACGTGGGCGACATCGTCGAGGGCACGGTGGCGGCCCTTCAGCGCTCGCCCGCCGGCGAGATCATGAATCTCGGCCGCGGCAAGATCGAGACGCTCAACCACCTGATCAAGACCGTCGAGCGCGTCACCGGCAGGCGTCTCGACGTCAAGCACGCCCCGCTCCAGGACGGCGACGTGCGCGTCACCGCCGCGATCATCGACAAGGCCCGCCGGCTCCTCGACTACAACCCGCAGGTGGACCTCGAGACCGGCATCCGCCGCCAGTGGCAGCACGTGCTCTCGGGCTCGCCTTCCCCCCGGCCCCCCGCGCCCAGGTGACCGCCCGCGCCGAACGGCATCAGTCGCCCGTGGGCGTGACCGTGGCAGCCTCGACCATCAGCACCACGGTGCGGGTGGGGGCTCGCGTGCGGTGCAGCACCCCGCGCGGCACCATCAGCCCCTGACGCGGCTCGAGCGTGACCGTACGCCCCTCGAGGTCGAGCAGCAGCCGGCCCTCGACCACGTAGAAGAACTCGTCCTCGCGGTCGTGTTTGTGCCAGTGGAACTCGCCCAGGAACACGCCCAGGCGCACCAGCGAGTCGTTCACCTTCGAGAGCGTCTGGTTCCACCAGGGCTCGGCGCACTCGTCGGCCAGCTTCCCCGCCTCCACCAGCTCGAGCGGCGCGTACTTCACGTCCATGTGGATGTCGTAGGGCATCGTGCCTCCGACCCTCCATCGTAGCGGCGCGGTCGGGATCCGTCAGCGACCGAAGACCTTGCGGAGGAGCTTCCGGACGGGATCGTAGAACTCGTCGGCGACGCGCTCCTTCAAGGGGATGATCGCGTTGTCGGTGATGGTGATGTGCTCGGGGCAGACCTTGGTGCAGCACTTGGTGATGTTGCAGAAGCCGATGCCGTGGGCGTCCTTCAGGTCCTTGCGGCGGTCCTCGACGTCGAGCGGGTGCATCTCGAGCTGGGCGATGTGCACCATGTGGCGCGGGCCGGCGAACTTCTCCTGCAGGTCGTGCTCGCGCAGCACGTGGCAGACGTCCTGGCACAGGAAGCACTCGATGCACTTGCGGAACTCTTGCACGCGGTCCACGTCGGACTGGTCCATGCGCCAAGTGCCGTCGGGCGCGTCGGGGGCGCGCGGCTTGAAGGGCTTGATCGACTTCTTGGCCCGGTAGTTGACCGAGACGTCGGTGACCAGGTCCTTGATCTTGGGGAAGGCTTTCAGCGGGGTGAGCGTGACGGGCTGCTCGAGCGGCAGGTCGTTCAGGCGCGTCATGCACATCAGCCGCGGCTTGCCGTTGACCTCGGCCGAGCAGGAGCCGCACTTGCCGGCCTTGCAGTTCCAGCGCACGGCCAGGTCGCCCTGGCCCTCGGCCTGGATCTGGTGCACGGCGTCGAGCACCACCATGCCCTCGCTGACCTCGGTGACGTGGTCCTCGAAGGACCCGCCGTTCGCGTTGCCGTGCCAGATGCGGAAGGTCGCGCGGGCCATCACTTGATCTCCGCGATGATGCGCTTCTGCTCGTCGGTCATCGGCACCAGCGCGCGCTTCTCGATCTGCATGTGGCCATCCGCGCCCCGCTTGAGCACGATGTTGACTTTGCCCCAGGCCTCGTCCTTGGCGGGCTTGTCCTCGCGGAAGTGGGCGCCGCGGCTCTCCTCGCGCAAGAGGCCCGCGCGTGCCACTGCCTCCGAGACCGTGAGCAAGTTGCCGAGGTCGAGGGCCGTGTGCCAGCCGGGGTTGTACTCGCGGTTGCCGCCGGCCGAGACGCGGGCCGCGCGCTGCTTGAGTCCATCGAGCTTCTCGATCGCGCCGGCGAGGTCGGCGGCGTTGCGCACGATGCCCGCCTGGGCCTGCATCATGGTCTGCAGGTCGCTCTGGATCTTGTAGGGAGAGAGCTCGGGGGGCGACTCGGCTCCCTGGCGTTCGAGAGGTGCCAGGGCGGCGGCGGTGCCGGCGACGACGTCCTCGTCGCGGACGCGCGGGGCCGGAGCCGACTTGGCGAAGGCCGCCGCGTGCTCGCCGGCGAGCTTGCCGAAGACCAGCAGGTCGGAGAGCGAGTTGCCGCCCAGCCGGTTCGCGCCGTGAAGGCCCGCGGCCACCTCGCCCGCCGCGAACAGGCCCGGCACGTTCGACATCTGCGTCTCGCCGTCCACGCGCACGCCGCCCATGACGTAGTGCGTCGTGGGCCCGACCTCCATCGGCACCTTGGTGATGTCGATGTCGGCCAGCTCCTTGAACTGGTGGTACATGCTCGGGAGCTTCTTCTGGATGTGGGCTGCGCCGTTCTTGAGGCGCTCGCCAATCCAGGCGATGTCGAGGAACACGCCGCCGTGCGGGCTGCCGCGGCCGGCCTTGATCTCGCGCGTGATGCAGCGCGCCACGTGGTCGCGCGTCAAGAGCTCGGGGGGGCGGCGGGCGGTCTTGTCGCCTTGCGTGTAGCGCCAGCCCTCCTCCTCGCTGTCGGCGGTCTGGGCGCGGTAGTTCTCGGGGATGTCGTCGAACATGAAGCGCTTGCCGAGGCTGTTCCTCAACACGCCGCCCTCGCCGCGCACGCCCTCGGTCACCAGGATGCCGCGCACGCTGGGGGGCCAGACCATGCCCGTGGGGTGGAACTGTACGAACTCCATGTCCATCAACTCGGCGCCGGCGTCGTAGGCCAGGCCCTGCCCGTCGCCCGTGTACTCCCAGGAGTTGCTGGTGACGGCGTAGGCGCGCCCGATGCCGCCCGTGGCCAGCACGATCGCCTTGGCGCGGAAGAGCTTGAAGCGGCCGCGCTCCCGGTCGTAGCCCAAGGCGCCCGCGATGCGCTGGCCGTCCTTCAAGAGCCGCACGACGGTGCACTCCATGTGCACGTCGATGCCCTGGTGGATGCCGTGGTCCTGGAGCGTGCGGATCATCTCCAGGCCCGTGCGGTCGCCCACGTGCGCCAGTCGCGGGTAGGCGTGACCGCCGAAGTTGCGCTGCAGGATGCGGCCGTCGTGGGTGCGGTCGAAGAGCGCGCCCCAGGCCTCGAGCTCGTGCACGCGGGCCGGCGCCTGCTGGGCATGGATCTGCGCCATGCGCGGGTTGTTCAGGTACTGGCCGCCGCGCATCGTGTCGGCGAAATGCACGCGCCAGGAGTCGCGCTCGTCCACGTTGGCCAGCGCCGCGGCCACGCCGCCCTCGGCCATCACCGTGTGGGCCTTGCCCAGCAGCGACTTGCACACGAGTCCCACCTTGCCGCCCGCGGCCGCGGCCTCGATGGCGGCGCGCAGGCCCGCGCCGCCGGCGCCCACGACCAGCACGTCGTGGTCGATGGTCGTGACGTTGCCCACCGGGGAGGCGCTCATCAGAACAGTCTCCAGTCGCTGAACACGCCCATGGAGCACATGCGCACGTAGAAGTCGGAGAAGCCCACCCAGACGAGGCTCAGCCAGGCGAAGAGCATGTGCTTCTTGTTGAGCGCGCTGACGCAGCCGTAGGCCTTCTGGCGCACGGGCGACTCGCTGGGCCGGTCGAGGCAGCCGCCCACGAGGTGGCGCAGCGAGTGGCACGAGAACGTGTAGCCGCCCAGCAGCGTGACGTTCAGGATCAAGACCAGCGAGCCGACGCCCAGCCCGAAGTGCTCCTCACCGTCGGCGCCCGCGAACCACAGCCCGCGCCAGGCGTCGTAGAGCAGGAACACGATGAAGACCAGCGCGATGTAGAGGAAGTAGCGGTGCAGGTTCTGCATGATCAGCGGCAGGCGCGTCTCGCCGCCGTAGGCCTTCTGGAGCTTGCCCACCGCGCAGTTGGGCGGCGAGCCCCAGAAGGCCTTGTAGTAGGCCCCGCGGTAGTAGTAGCAGGTGAGGCGGAAGCCGCCCGGCGCCCACAGGATCAGGAAGGCGGGCGACCACGGCAGCCAGGAGGGGATCCACCCCGGCTTGGGCCCGAACCAGGAGTGGGGCGAGTCGCCGAAGAGCTCCGGCGAGTAGAACGGCGAGATGTAGTTGCCAAAGGCGTAGTGCTCGCCCTGGAAGGCCGCCCAGGTCGAGTAGACGATGAAGGCGCTCAACCCGCAGAAGACCGCCGCGGGCTGCAGCCACCACGGGTCGATGCGCAGCGTCTGCCCGAAGCCGCGGCCCGGAAGCGTCGTCTCGGCCATGGCCTGCTCCTCGAAGCGCCGCGTCCCCGCTGGGCGCGGGCGTGGCGCCGGACAGGCTACCGATGCCCCCGCCGAAGTCCCCGTCCGGGCCCAGCGTGCGGCCCCAAAACGTGCCTCACCCGCTCGGAAGAGTCGTCTGGGCCGGTCGTGCGAGGTCCCCCCGCAGCGCGCCCCCCGCGCCCCCCGGCTAGCGGAAGACCCGCAACAGCTTGAGCACCAGGATCAGCAGCGCGGCTCCACCGATCGCGACGAGCACCGCGCCGATCCAGTCCCCCGTCACGATCCCCAGCTTGGGGGCCAGCAGGCTGCCCAGGTAGCCGCCCGCGATGCCGATCAAGATGTTGGCGAGCAGGCCCATCTGGCCGTTCGTCCCCATCAGGATGCTGGCGAGCCAGCCGACGATGCCGCCGATGACGAGCATCCAGATGATGTCCATGCGCAACCCTCCACGACGGGCCAGCGAGGGCCCGCACGGCCGCGATCCTAGGGGGGCCGGGGGGGCGAGCGCCAGCGCCTAGCGGCGGCGGGGCTCCAGCACGAGGTCCGCGGTGCCGCCCGCGGTGGCGGCGGCCTGGGCGTGAAAGTGCTCGCCGCCCTGCTGGCACCACGCCACGACCGTCCAGGGGCCAGGCGGCGCCCCCTTGATCTCGTAGCTGCCGTCGGCAGCGACCACGCCCTGCACGCTGCGACCCAGGGTGTCGTGCGCGTAGACGCCGAGCTGGGTCGCGTCGGCGGGCGCGCTGAGCTTGCCTCGGATGCTCTGGCCGCGTTCGAAGCGCACCTTCACAGGGCCGCCGCCTGCGCGTGCCTCGGCAAGCCAGCCGTACCAGTCGTCTTGCCGGGGAGCGATCCAGACGGCGTAGCGCTCGTCTCGCTTGAGCCCGGGGAAGCGCACGGGTGCGCCGTTCGAATAGTGGCCCTGCGTGACGCCCTGCGCCTGGCCGTCACGCTGTGCGATCAGCAGGGCGTGGCCCTCCGGGCGCAGGACGCCCGTGGGGAGCACCAGCTCGGCGATCAGCTCGACGCCGGGGTCGAGGATGAATTCCACGTTCTCTGCCCCGGCCGACACGCTCAGCTCCGGCGCCCCCTCGCGGTTCCACTCCCCCCGGTCGCCCGGAGCCGCGGCACGCAACACGACCGGCCCGGCGCTCAGACCCGTGAGCCGGAAGCGTCCCGTTTCGTCCGTCGAGGCGCCGCGCCAGCCCCCATCCGGCATCTTGCGGTAGACGGTGGCCCCCTTGATCGGGCGACCGTTCAGATCGCGCACGACGCCCGAGACCGCAAAGCCGCGCTCAAGGCGGACGGCGAGGTCGCCTGGCTGCCAGGGCTGCTGCGTGAACGGCAGCAGGGCCGCCGTGTCCGCCGGCTGCACGTTCAAGACGTAGGTCGTCTCGCCGTCGAGCCCCTCGAGCACGGCCAAGCCGTCGAGGCCGGTCTGGGCGGAGCGGTCCGGGCCTGACTCGTCGAAACGCTGGCGACGCGGCCTGGAACGCCCTTCGTCGGCGGTCTGCGGGCTCGCCGAGACCTGGCAGGACGGCGCTGGGTTGCCCTGCGCATCGGTCACGCGCACGCGGGTCGTGACCCCGGCGCGGAAGGCGATCACGACGTCGCGGGTCCCGCTGGGCATGGGCTCGAGCGTGGGAGCCAACGCCGTCGCCGGTCCGAAGACCGTGAGGGCGTAGAGCCCATCGCCCAGGCCGCCCAGGCCGAAGGCGCCATCCTCGCCGGACCGGCCCTCGCCCTCGTGCTGTCGTTGGTTGCGATGGAAACCGTCCTCGCTGGGCGGCTCATGCGGCGCCGCGCGCAGCAGCACACCGCGCAATCCACGGCCGTCGGGGCCCAGCACACGACCCTCGATGCGCCGCTCGGCCGGCAGGCGGATCGCGATCTCGCGTTGGTCCTTCGCGAGCGGCCCGATCCTCGCGGGCCCCAGGGGCAGCGGGGCGTCGTTGTCGTCGCGTGCCTGCGTGACCGTGATGAAGGCCGTGCCTTCATCGAGGGCCCGGACCAGGGTCTCGTTGTTCTCTTTCGCCAGCTCGAAGGTGGCCAGACCCTCCTGGACGCTCTGGCCCCAGTTGCTCGAGCTACCACCGCGGGTCTCGCCGACCAGGTTGACGTGCGCGCGCGCCACGGGGACGCCGTTGGCGTCCGTCACGCGCACGATCAAGGTCCGCAGCGGACGTTCGTCGGGCGCGAGGCGCAGGACGAAGTCCTTCGTCTCCGGTGCGGCGGCGCCGGCAGCCGTCAGCCGCGCGCCATCGGCGGCCACGAGGTCCGCCCGCAGCGTCACCTCCCCGCGCTGCTCCACCAGCAGACGGAAGCGGCCGTCGGCGCCCGTGGTCAGGCCCGTCCAGTCAGGCTGTCCTGGCCGGACCTCGCGCGAGATCTTGGCGCCTGCCGCCGGCGTCCCGTCCGGCAGATCGACGCGCCCTTCCACTGGAACCAGAGCGCGCATCCGAAGGGTGACGCTCAACGCCGACTTGCCCTCGCCTGAGCCCTCTACCTCGACCTGCTCTGCCTGCCTGAGGAGGGAGTTGCCGCCCGCATGGGCCGACGCACGCAGCGCGCCGGAGCCCACCGGGCCCAAGCGGGCCCGGCCGTCGGGTCCGGTGACGGCGGTGGCGTCCTGCGTGTGGCTGAAGTTGTTGCCGAACTTCTCGATGCGCGTGAGCTGCACGGTTGCGTCCCCCACGGGGGCCTCCGTGCCCTCCGTCAGCACCAAGGCGTCCACCCAACGGGGAGCCTCCAGCCGGATCTCGAGTGCCGTGGGGTCCTCCAGCGTGACGGCGTGCGGGCCCGAGCGCGTCGGCGACTGCTCCGGGGCGCGCACGTCGAGAGTCAGGTTCGCGCCCACGCCCAGGTTCTCGACCCGAAAGGCGCCGTCAGGGCCGGTCGTGAAGGCTTCGCTGCCGCCCCCGCGCATCCCCGGACTGCCATCGAAGCGGGCCACGATCACCGCCCCGGCGACGGGAGTGCTGCCGGCGTCGATCACCTTGCCATGGAGCGAGCCTGCGCGCTCGGCGCGCAGCTCAAGCGACGTCTGCCCGCCCGAGCGGATCTCGACGGCCAGCGGGTTGTAGCCGCTCCGGCCGTCGCGGCCGGTGCGGCCCAGCTCGGGGCTGATCCAACCGCCGCCCCGCACGAAGACCTGCGCCTCGCCGCTGGATACGCCTTCGATGGCGAAGCGCCCCTCGCGGTCGGTCGTGGCGGTCAGGGTCGTGCCGTCCTTCCCCGTCGCATGGACCACCGTGCCGGTCACCGGGGCGGCGTCGGACACGGAGACGACCCGCCCGCTCACGCCGCCGGTACGGCTGAGCAGGACGGTCACCTCCTTCGCGTCGGCCGCGATCGGCACGCTCCGGCCGGCGAACCCGAAGGCCGCCGCCGTGACATGTGCCGCGCCTGCTGCGACGCGCAGGCGGAACCGACCCTCCGCGTCGGTCGTCGTCCGCGTCGAGG